>CAYIRZ010000142.1:0-7638 GCA_964365845.1 uncultured Streptomycetaceae bacterium | reverse complement strand
GCCATCGACCAGACCAACCCGGTGCGCACCTCGCGCTCCACCGTCGGCACCATGACGGAGCTCAACGACTATCTGAAGCTTTTGTTCGCGCGCGCGGCACAGCTCTACTGCCGCGGCTGCGGACGGAAAGTAGCCCGTGACACGCCGGACACGATATACGCCGAGGTCGCCGCGCGCGTCCGCGCCATGGGCGACCCGCGGCTGGTCATCGCTTTTCCGGTAGCGGTGCCGAAGAATTTCTCGGAAGCCGAGGTACGCGCGCTGCTCGAACATCAGGGCTATACGCGCTATCTGCGCGAGGACAAGCACGAGTTTGAAGTCGTGCAGGACCGGTTGCGCATTGGTTCAGCGGAGCGGACGCGCGTCATCGAGGCACTCGAGGCCGCGCTCAAGATCGGGCAGGGTCGCGTCAACGTTTACCCGCTCGCCGAAGGCGACGCTTCGCGCGACCGCGCGGAAACTCCTTCCCCCTCACCCCTCACCCCTCACTCGCCGTGGAAATTCTCCACGGCGCTGCACTGCGCCGACTGCGACATCCACTACCAGGACCCGACGCCCAGCCTGTTCTCGTTCAATTCGCCGGTGGGCGCCTGCGATACCTGCCGCGGCTTCGGCCGCGTGATCGGCGTCGACTACGGGCTCATCGTGCCTGACGTATCGAAAACACTGCGCGCAGGCGCGGTGAAACCCTGGCAAACGCCGAGCTTTCGCGAATGCCAGGACGACCTTGAAAAATACGCGAAGAAACGCGGCATCCCGCTCGACACGCCGTGGCGCGATCTCACGCCTGCGCAACGCCACTGGGTGCTCGAAGGCGAAGCCGAATGGGTAAGCTGGAAAAAATCGTGGCCGGGCACATGGTACGGCGTCGGACGCTTCTTCAAGTGGCTGGAAACCAAGGCCTACAAGATGCACATTCGCGTGCTGCTGTCGAAGTACCGCGCCTATACGCCATGCGACGCCTGCGGCGGCGCGCGGCTCAAGACCGAAGCGCTCGCCTGGCGGCTCGGCACGAAAGACGACGCGAATCGCGTGCTGCCGTCCGGGAAACGATTTTTGCCGCGAGGCGCGCTATTTGGCGAAGGCGTTCTCACACAGCTTCCCGGCCTCACGGTGCACGATCTGGTGCTGCTGCCGATCGATAAGTGCCGCAGGTTCATCGATGAACTTCATCCGCCTACACCATTAGACGAAGCGACCGATCTGCTGCTCACCGAGACCCGCACGCGGCTCTCTTATCTCACGCAGGTCGGGCTTGGCTATCTCACGCTCGATCGCCAGTCGCGCACGCTCTCCGGCGGCGAGGTGCAGCGCATCAATCTCACTACCGCGCTCGGCACTTCGCTCGTCAACACCTTGTTCGTGCTCGACGAACCCTCGATCGGCCTGCATCCGCGCGATATGGGACGCGTCATCAGCGTCATGCACAAATTGCGCGACGCCGGCAATTCGCTGGTGGTCGTCGAGCACGATCCCCAGATCATGCTAGCCGCGGACCGCATCCTCGACATGGGGCCGGGACCAGGCCAACGCGGCGGTGAAATCGTCTTTTTCGACACCCCGAAAAAATTAATAAAATCAAAGGGTTCTATAACCGGCCGGTATCTGTCTGGCAGCCGGCGCGTGGACAGCGGTGTCGTCCCCATGCCACCGGCCGCCAACGGCCTGAACATCGAGTTGCTCGGCGCCGCCGAGCATAATCTGAAAAACATCGACGTTGCGATCCCGCTCCAGCGCCTGGTCTGCGTCACCGGGGTTTCCGGCTCGGGCAAGTCGACGCTGGTGCAGGACGTGCTGTACGCCGCGTTGCTCAAGGCCAAGGGCAGGCCGACCGAGGCGCCAGGCCGCCACCGTACGCTCCTCGGTCACGAACACATCGCGGATGTCGTGATGGTCGACCAGTCGCCGATCGGGCGCACCACGCGCTCGAACCCCGCAAGCTATGTCGGCGCTTTCGACGCCATCCGCGATCTATTCACCAAAACGCCGCTGGCAAAAGAGCGCGGCTATACGGCGGGCACTTTCAGCTTCAACTCCGGCAATGGCCGTTGTCCAACCTGCGGCGGCAATGGTTTCGAGCATGTCGAGATGCAGTTCCTGTCCGATGTCTATCTGCGCTGCCCCGACTGCAACGGCCGGCGCTATCGCCCGGAAGTGCTGGAAGTTACGCTGGGGGGCCGCTCGATCGCCGACGTGCTCGACGTGACGGTCAGCGAAGCGCTCGCGTTATTCCCGGATCATGCCGAGATTCAGAGAGTGCTGAAGCCCCTCGCCGACGTCGGTCTCGAATACCTGAAGCTCGGCCAGCCGGTGCCCACGCTCTCCGGCGGCGAAGCGCAGCGGCTCAAGCTGGCGGGGCATCTGGCCACGCGGACTGCCCGGCAAGGGTCCGGCTTCAGCGGGAGCCACGTCCTGTTTCTCTTTGACGAGCCCACCACCGGCCTGCACTTCGATGACGTGGCCAAGCTGCTGCGCGCCTTCCGCCAGCTGATCGCCGCCGGTCATTCACTGGTAGTGATCGAGCACAATCTCGACGTGATCGCCGCCAGTGACTGGGTCATCGATCTCGGTCCCGAGGGCGGTGATGCCGGCGGCGAGATCGTGTGCTGCGGCATGCCGCGCGGCGTAATGGCCCACGCCGGTTCGCATACCGGCAAAGCGCTGCGCGATTACGAAGCCGCATTGGCCGGGTCCGGTGACGGTGCAATTTCAGCAGGAACTGCAGAGCCGTGCGCTGAAGAGCGCGCCGCGCCTCACGCCTCACGCCTTGCGCCTCGCTGTATCCGGATCCACAACGCGCGTGAGCACAACCTCAAAAACATCGACGTCGACATCCCGCGCGACAAATTCACCGTCGTGACCGGTGTCTCGGGTTCGGGAAAATCCACGCTCGCTTTCGACATCCTGTTTGCGGAAGGACAGCGCCGCTACCTCGAATCGCTCAATGCCTACGCGCGGCAGTTCGTGCAGACGGCGGCGCGACCGGACGTCGACGCGATTTTCGGCATCCCGCCCACTGTCGCCATCGAGCAGCGCACGAGTCGCGGCGGGCGCAAGAGCACGGTGGCCACCCTGACCGAAATCTATCATTTTCTGCGCCTGCTCTACGTCAAACTCGGCACTCAATACTGTCCCGACTGCAACGTGGCCATAGAGCCGCAAAGCTTCGCCGCGATCGTCGCGCGCATCATGCGCGATTACGGGGGAGACGAAGGGGGTCCCCGCCGCGTCGGTCTGCTCGCACCGCTGGTCGTCAACCGCAAGGGCTACTACACCGATCTCGCCAAGTGGGCGGCAGGCAAGGGCTATACCCATCTTCGAGTGGACGGCGCATTCCTGCCGACCGACAAGTGGCCGCGGCTGTCGCGTTTTCAGGAACACACCATCGAGCTGCCGGTCGCCGCCGTGCGCGTGGGCCCCGACAACGAAAAAGCGCTGCGCGCCGGCCTCGCGCATGCGCTCGATTTCGGCAAAGGCGTGGTGCACGTGCTGGGCAACCTCGATTCGCTGGCGCTGGCGATGAAGCGGAACGATCCGTCGCTCGCGCGCATGACCGAAACCGTATTTTCGGTGAAACGCGCCTGTCCGTCCTGCAGCAGGAGCTTCTCCGAGCCCGATCCGCGTCTGTTTTCGTTCAACTCCAAGCATGGCTGGTGTCCCGACTGCTATGGCACCGGGCTCAAACTCGCCGGCGTCGATTGGAACGAGGAGCGCGAGAAGAGCGGCACGGAAGATCATGTGCTCGACTCGTGGCTGGAGTGGCTGGAAGTCGACGAGACCTGCCCTGCATGCAACGGCAAGCGCCTCAACCGCGAAGCACTCGCCGTTCGCTATCGCGATCGTTCGATAGCCGATCTCACGGCGTTGTCAGTGGCAAAGTCGGCGGCGCTATTCCGTGCCATGGAATTGCAAGGCCGCGAAGCGGATATCGCGCGCGACATCGTCGCTGAACTCGTATCGCGCCTGGCATTCCTCGACGAAGTCGGGCTTTCCTACCTGGCGCTCGACCGTGCCGCGCCCACGCTCTCCGGCGGCGAAGCGCAGCGCATCCGCCTCGCCGCGCAACTGGGCTCCAACCTGCGCGGGGTATGTTACATCCTCGACGAGCCCACGATAGGGCTGCATCCGCGCGACAACCGCGTCCTGCTCGATACGCTGCAAAAACTCGAAGCCAAAGGCAACACGCTGGTGGTGGTCGAACACGACGAGGACACCATACGCCGCGCCGCGCATGTCATCGATCTGGGACCCGGCGCGGGCAAGCTCGGGGGGCGGGTGATTGCCGAAGGCTCGGCGGCAGACCTCATGCGCAATCCTGATTCGCTCACCGGCAGGTTTCTCGCCAACCCGCTCCGGCATCCTCTGCATGCGCCGCGCCCGATCGACAAGCACACGCCGGCCCTGGAAATTGCCGGCGCGAAACTGCACAACCTCAAGGATCTCGACGCGCGCATACCGCTTGGCCGGCTCACCGTGGTCACCGGCGTTTCCGGATCGGGCAAGTCGACGCTGGCGCGAGACGTGCTCTACGCCAACCTGCACCGCCTGGTTTCGGATACCCCGGGGAAAAAGAAACCGGTATCCGCCGGCTGCCGTGAAATCACGGGCTGGGAACAGGTGGGGCGTGTGCTCGAAGTCGACCAGACGCCGATCGGCAAGACGCCGCGTTCCTGTCCGGCGACCTATGTCGGCTTCTGGGATGCGGTCCGGCGCCTGTTTGCCGCGACAACCGAGGCGCGCATGCGCGGCTACAGCGCAAGCCGATTCTCGTTCAATACCGCGGGGGGGCGATGCGAAGGATGCGAGGGTCAGGGACTCAAGAAAATCGAAATGAGCTTCCTCCCTGATGTCAAAGTGATATGCGAGGTCTGTGGCGGCGCACGCTTCAACGCCGAAACGCTGGCGGTACGGTTCAAGGACAAATCCATAGGCGACGTGCTGGCAATGAACGTCGATGAAGCGGTCGATTTTTTTGACGCGCATTCCTCGATACATCACGCCTTAAGACTGCTGCAGGACGTGGACCTGGGTTATCTCGCACTCGGCCAGCAGAGCCCGACGCTCTCCGGCGGCGAGGCGCAGCGCATCAAGCTCGTTACCGAATTGTCCAAAGTACGCATGGATGGCACCGATGCCGGCGCTCGCCCTGGCCGCGGCGGCATGCGGAAACATACCTTTTACGTTCTCGACGAGCCTACCGTCGGATTGCATATGGCCGATGTCGAAAAGCTGATCCGCGTGCTGCACCGCCTGGTTGATGCCGGCAACACCGTGGTGGTCATAGAGCACAATCTCGATATCATCGCCGATGCCGACTGGATCATCGATCTCGGCCCGGAAGGCGGTGATGCCGGCGGACGGATCGTCGCGCAGGGTTCGCTGCAAGAGATGGCAAAACACCGGGGCCGTTCTCACACGGCGCGCATACTCGCTGAATTTCTTGCCGGGCGCGAACGACACGCTTGAAGTCCGGATCTATGTCCTGACGAGGATTTGATTGAAATCAAGATATGGCATGGCATTCCGGACTAATTCATTTAGCGGACGCGCCAGCCATGCTCGTGCGATGAGGTCCTCCCGTTTGTCGGCCTGGACAGCCATCCGGTGCGTCACGGCCACGCGATTTTTGGCGTCACGCGTGGCGAGCGTTAGAATAGCGGCTGTTCACACTCAACCAGCCCATGAATAATATTGCCGATCTGCGCCAGGAATACATGCGCGAAAGCCTCGACGAAAAAGACGTCGCGCGCGACCCTTTTACACAGTTCACCCGATGGTTCGACGAGGCGGTCGCAGCCCGGATGCCCATGGTGAATGCCATGACGCTCGCGACCGCGCCCGCCGCGGGCCGGCCGTCGGCACGCATGGTGTTATTGAAGGATGTCGACCAGGCCGGTTTCGTGTTCTATACCAACTACGAAAGCCGCAAAGGCCAAGAACTTGCGGCAAGGCCGGAGGCCGCCCTGCTTTTCTACTGGATCGAGCTGGAGCGCGAGGTGCGCATCGAGGGACGCGTCGAAAAAGTGTCGCCTGAAGAATCAGACCAATATTTTTCGAGCCGTCCGCTGAGCAGCCGCCACGCCGCAATCGCCTCCCCCCAAAGCCAGGTGGTGCCGGATCGCGCGGCGCTCGAAACACGCTTTGCCGAAGCCGAGAAACGCCATGGCGAGAATCCTCAACGCCCGGAGCAGTGGGGCGGGTATCGCGTCATTCCCGATACGGTCGAGTTCTGGCAGGGCCGCCCCGACCGCCTGCACGACCGGATCCTGTACCGTCGCCAGTCAGACAACGGCTGGAAAATAGAGCGGCTGGCGCCCTAGAGTCGGTAACAAAATGACCGTTGTCTACCCCCCTCACCCTAGCCCGGCCCCCTCGCTCGCTGTGCGGGCTCTCCCCCGTGACCGGGGGAGAGGGAAATTCATTTAGTTTTTTCATTTTAGGAGTTTGTCGGACTTAGTCCCGACAAACTCCTGGCTACAAGTAGCGTTGCGCCAGCCACCACGCGACTGCGGCGACGAAAGCAGAACAGGGGATGGTAAACACCCACGCCCAGACGATATTGCCCGCGACCCCCCACCGTACCGCGGAGAGCTTCTGCGCCGAGCCGACACCGACAATCGAGCCGGTGATGGTATGGGTGGTGGAAACCGGAATGCCGAAGGCAGTTGCCATAAACAGCGTCACGGCGCCACCGGTTTCGGCGCAAAAGCCGCCTACCGGTTTGAGCTTGGTAATTCTCTGGCCCATTGTTTTGACGATCCGCCAGCCGCCAAACAACGTGCCGAGGGCAATTGTCACGTAACAAACAATGACCACCCATGTTGGCACCTGCCCCTCGGGACTGGATAACCCCGCGGCAATCAGCAGCATCCATATAATGCCCGCGGTTTTCTGGGCATCGTTGCCGCCGTGGCCCAGGCTGTACATTCCGGCGGATATCAGTTGCAGCCGGCGAAACCAGCCGTCTATGCGTCGCGGTGATGCCCGAACGCATACCCATGAAACAATGAACATCAGCAGCGCACCCAATACAAACCCCAGCAGCGGCGACAACAGGATAAAAACGACGGTTTTTATCAGGCCGCTCGCCACCAGCGAGCCGGCTCCCGCCTTCGCTACCGCCGCTCCCGCCAGCCCTCCGATCAAGGCGTGCGAGGAACTCGACGGGATGCCATAGACCCAGGTAATGAAATTCCAGGCGATGGCGCCCACCAAAGCGCCGAACACCACATAATGATCGACGATGGCCGGGTCGATTATGCCTTTGCCGATGGTGGTCGCAACCGTCGTCTGAAAAACGAAGAGTGCCATGAAATTGAAAAAAGCCGCCCAGCCCACCGCCCACAGCGGCTTGAGCACACCGGTTGATACGACAGTCGCAATCGAGTTGGCGGCGTCATGAAAGCCGTTCATGAAGTCGAACACGAGAGCTACTACGATCAGGAATACCAGCACTTTGAAGGTCATGGGGATCGCTTGTTGTTCTTAAGAGTCCCTAACATAATGAAACACGTGTGCGTTGCGAGTCAAAATTGGTGCTGACGCGAAGGACGGCGCAGAGCATATCGCGAATATGGTCAAGGCGGCCGACAAAGTCAGCGCCGGTTTTGGCCGCAACCCTTCGGGCTGGCACGAGTT
>CAYIRZ010000141.1:3339-7722 GCA_964365845.1 uncultured Streptomycetaceae bacterium | reverse complement strand
TATTCCCGAGAAGGTCAGGCATGAGGCAGCGCGCTCATTTCTGAACTGGGTCGGCTGCGCGGTCGGGGGCTCGCGCCACGAAACCGTCGAGCGGGCGCTCACCGCGCTCGCGGAATTTTCGGGGCCGCCGCGGGCAACGGTGCTCGGGCGCGGCGATAGGCTCGACATCATGCAGGCGGCGCTGATGAACGGCATCACCTCGCACACCTTCGACTTCGACGATACGCACCTCAAGACCGTGATCCATCCCAGCGGCCCGGTCGCATCCGCCATCCTGGCGCTGGCCGAGTATCAGCCGGCCGCCGGCGCGGACTTTCTGCACGCTTTCATCCTGGGCGTGGAAGTCGAGTGCCGCATCGGCAATGCGGTCTATCCCTCGCATTACAACGTCGGCTGGCATATCACCGGCACCGCCGGCGTGTTCGGCGCCGCGGCGGCGGCGGGCAAGCTGCTCGGGTTGAACGAACAGCAAATGGTGTGGGCGCTCGGCATTGCCGCGACGCAGTCTTCGGGTCTACGCGAGATGTTCGGCACCATGTGCAAGCCGTTCCATCCCGGCAACGCCGCGCGCAATGGCCTGCTTGCCGCGCTGCTGGCGCAGAAGAATTTCACCAGTTCCAACCAGGGCATCGAAGCCAAATGCGGTTTTGCCAACGTGCTTTCCACCGAATTCAGGCCTGAGGAAATCACCGAGGGACTGGGCAAGACCTTCGAGATTTCGCTCAACACCTACAAGCCTTTCGCCTGCGGCATCGTCGAGCATCCGGCCATAGACGGCTGCATTCAGTTGCGCAACGAGCACCAGCTCAAGTCCGGGGATATCGAGAGCATAGCGCTCAAGGTGCATCCGCTGGTGCTGGAACTCACCGGCAAGAAGTCGCCGCAGACCGGGCTCGAAGGCAAGTTCAGCGTCTATCACTCGTCGGCGGTGGCGATCATCCACGGCGCCGCGGGTGAAGAAGAATATAGCGACAAGATGGTGCGCGATCCCACGGTGATTGCGCTGCGTGACCGCGTATCGGCCGCGGCCGAGCCCGGCGTGCACGAGGACCAGGTGCGCGTCACGGTCAAACTCAAGGACGGACGCACGCTCGAGAAATACGTTGAGCACACCATCGGCAGCCTGGGCAAACCGATGAGCGATGCCGCTCTCGAAGCCAAGTTCCGCAGCTTCGCGAACGGCATCCTGTCGCAGGCGGAATCCGACAAGCTGATTCGCCTGTGCTGGGATATTGGCAAGCTCAGGGATGCCGGAGAAGTCGCGCGCGCATCGGTCCCTGCCCGGACCTGACAGTTACGTAGAATCTAAGGAACCTCTGATTAAGTCGTCCCCGCGAAGGCGGGAATGACAAAACCATACTTAATCAGAGCTTCCCTAATAACAGGAGAGTCGAAGTGCTGAAGATCGGAATTCTGCTGGGCGACGACATCGGGCTGGAAGTGGTGCCGGAGGCCGTCAAGGTGATGAAGGCGGCTGCGGCGAAAACCGGATTGGCGGTGGAGTGGAGCGAGCATCCGATCGGGCGCAGAGGCCACGAACTGCATGGCCACACCATGCCGGAAGCCACGGTCAAGGCGCTCGAGAAAACGGATGGCTGGATCTGCGGGCCGATCGGGCATGGTTCTTATCCGCGCAACGACCCGACCTGGATCATGCCCCCGTTGCGCAAGCGTCTCGATCTGTTTGCCAGCATCAAGCCGGTCAAATCGTATCCGAACATCCCATCTGTTCACAAGAACGTCGACATCGTATTCCTGCGCGAAGTCACCGAGGGCATGCAGTCGAGCGACACCGTGACCGCCGGCAGCGGCGAGTTCCGGCCGAACGACGACATTTCCATCGGCATGCGCGTGGTCACGCGCAAGGGCGCGAATCGCGTGGCGCGCGAGGCTTTCGAGATCGCCCGCATCCGCAAGCGCAAGAAAGTCACTGCGCTGCACAAGGAGCCGGTCTATCGCCTCGTGTGCGGCATGTTCGCGGAGGAGTGCCGCAAGGTCGCGAAGGAATATCCGGATGTCGAGCTTGAGGAAGTGCTGATCGACGGTTTCGCGATGAAACTGGTGATGAAGCCGCAGCAGTATGACGTGGTGGTCACCACCAACCAGTTCGGCGACATCATTACGGATGAGGGCGCGGGCATCGTTGGCGGGCTCGGGTTGGCGCCCGGGCTGTGCGTCGGCGAGCGCCAGGCGATGGCGCAGGCCACCCACGGTTCCGCTCCGGATATCGCCGGAAAAAACCTCGCCAACCCGTATGCGATGATCATGTCGGGGAAAATGCTACTGGAATGGCTGGGCCGCAAGCGCAATGAGCCGAGGGCCACCGAGGCGGCGCGCCTGATCGATGCCGCAGTCGACAGGATCATCGCCGAGGCGAAGCACCTCACGCCCGACCTCGGCGGCAAGGCGGGCACTACGCAGATGGGCGATGCGATCGCCGCAACGGTCTGATCATCCGGGCAAGTGGGCGTAATCATCAGTTGCGTCAAATCTCGCGATGATTGTGCCCACGGCGCTATCTGCGCCGCAACGTGGCTGCCGCAGCGGATTTTCGTCGGGTCGCCATGCCTTCCCGTTCGAGCCAACTGCAAAATTCAATGATGCTCTGGTCGGCTTGGCGTTTCCTGGAATAAATCGCATAGTAACCCGGTGTCGGGGTCACCAAGCCGGGGAATGGGGTCATCAATAACCCCGCCTGCAATTCCTGCCGCACCATCGAGATCGGTGCCATTGCGATACCCATGCCATCGATTGCCGCTTCGATGGTGAGAGAGCTGTGATCGAAATAGAGGGAGCGGGGCGGCTGCATGCCAGGTATGCCGGCTGCTTTGAGCCAAGTCTTCCAGTCGTTGCTTCTCGCGTCGGTGTGCAGCCAGGCGTGCTGACTCAACTCGGAGAGGCGCTTTGCGCCTTTCGAACGCAGCAGCCCGGTCTGGCAGACGGGCGTAATTGATTCCTGCAGGAAGAGTCTGCTTTCAAGAGCTTTCCATCGATCCGGTCCGCGGCGAATCACGATATCCGATGAGCGCAGGCACGTTGCGACGCTGTCGCGCTTGGTGTTGACGCGGATTTCGACTGTGGGACAGGCCACGCTGAACCGGGACAGCCTGGGCATCAGCCATTTGGCCGTGAACGTGGGTGGTGCAGTGATATTCAGGTGAGCCGGTTGTGACCGTTGTGTCAATGATGCAGTCGCCGACGTGATCCGATTCAGTGCCGCCTCGATTTCCCGGAAATAGCGCTCTCCGGCACGGGTGAGGGTCACTCCGATCGTGGATCTTTGAAACAATCTGACCTCAAGCCAGCCTTCGAGCAGCTGAATCTGTTTGCTTACCGCGCCGTGGGTTACGCAAAGTTCACTCGCTGCCCGGGAGAAGCTTTCGAGCCGTGCTGCCGCCTCGAAGGCGCGCAGGGAATTGAGAGGAGGTAAACGTCGCATGAGGGTATGAGATTTATTCACATACTAGCAGAAAAGTTGTCGCTTGCTGCCTGGATGCTGCAGTCATAGGATGTTGTCGGACACTAAGAATGGACTGACCCGCAGCGATACAACACGCAATGTGCGGGATAAAAAGGAGGGGGGAACGCATGAGTAATAAATATTGGCTTGGGATTGCAGCAGCTTTGCTGCTCGGTCCAGGGGTGTCGCACGCACAGGCTTATCCGACCAAACCGGTCAGGATGGTAGTGCCATTTTCCCCGGGGGGAACGAGCGATATCATTGCGCGCGTTGTGGCAGTTGAACTCGGTCGCGACCTCGGCCAGCAGGTTATTGTGGATAATCGCGCTGGGGCGGGCAGCACGCTGGGCACCGATGTTGTCGCAAAGTCTGCCCCCGATGGGTATACCCTGATCCTCAATAACAGCGGGCTGGCGTATAACGCGACGTTGTACCCCAAACTTCCTTACGACACGATGAAAGATCTGGCGCCAGTATCGCTGGTTGGCAATGTTCCAAATCTGTTTGCGGTACACCCGTCAATGCCGGTGAAATCGGTGAAGGATTTCATCGCGTTTGCCAGAACCCGACCGGGGCAACTCGCTTATGCCTCGGGCGGCATCGGCAGCTCTTCTCACCTGGCAACCGAGTTGCTGCAGATTATGACGGGACTGTCGTTCGTTCATGTGCCCTATAAAGGCGCAGGCCCGGCGTTGATCGATCTCGTTTCCGGTCAAACCCAATTCATGATCAATTCCATGCCCGCGGTGTTGCCACACGTGCGAAGCAAGAGGCTGCTGCCGCTTGCCGTTTCAAGTGGTGAACGGTCCACGGCCGCCCCGGAACTGCCGACTATTGCGGAGGGCGGGGTAAAGGGTTACGAGTACGTGACCTGGTATGGCGTGCTTGCTCCTGCCGGAACGCCTGATCCGCCCCTACTACGC
>CAYIRZ010000141.1:0-3329 GCA_964365845.1 uncultured Streptomycetaceae bacterium | reverse complement strand
AATCCGGAAAGCAGTGGCATCGGGTGCGGCGCGCAACAGACTCGCCGAACAGGGCGTTGAAGTAAAGACCGGAACGCCGGCTGAGTTTGGCGCCATAGTGCGCAACGATGTCCTGAAGTGGGGAACCATCATCAAGAAGGCGAATATCAAGGTTGAGTGAGCGGTAAATAACGCGCGATGTAGGAGTTGATCAGCGTGCCGCGCGCGGTTGCATACCATCAGTTCCAAAGGGAGCTTTCATGAGGGCAATGGCATGTTGAAGCTGGGCATACTTGAAGGCGATGATATCGGGTTGGAAGTCGTGCCCGAGTGCGTGAAGGTGATGAAGGCGGCGGCTGCAAAGACAGGGCTCGCTATCGATTGGCTGCCGGTTCCAATCGCGCGCAAGGCTCATGATGAACTTGGCCACACTATACCTCCGGGCACCCTCGAGACTTTGGAAAGACTCGATGGCTGGGTGTTGGGGCCAATCGGTCACAGAGAATACCCGAGAGACGATCCGACCTGGGTCAATGCGCACCCTGTGTTTCGTAAACACTTCCAGTTTTTTGCGAATTACAAACCCTTCAAGTCTTATCCCAATCTGCCTTCCGTGCATAAGGGCGTTGACATGCTGTTCCTGCGCGAGACGACCGAAGGTTTCAAGGTGGATGCCAACTTGTTTGCGGGCTATGGCGAGTTTCAACCCACAGAGGACATGGCGATCGGGATATGCGTGACGACGCGACGCAAGAGCCGGCTGATCGCTGAGGCAGCATTTGAGGCGGCCAACGTGAGGCCGCGCCGCAAAGTCAGCGCGATACACAAGAATACGGTTTACAGAATGGGCGACGGCTTATTCGCAGATGAGTGCCGCAAGGTCGCGGCACGCTACCCTGATGTGGAATTCGAGGAAGTGATCGTTGATACCTGCGCGCTGCGCCTGGTCATGAACCCGCAGCAGTACGATGTGCTGGTCACGACCAATCTCTATGGTGATATTCTCACCGACGAAGCGGCGGGGCTGGTGGGCGGCCTGGGGCTTGCGCCAGGCCTCAACGCGGGCGAGAGTCATGCCATGGCGCAGGCCACCCACGGTTCCGCTCCGGATATCGCCGGAAAAAACCTCGCCAATCCCTACGCCATGATCATGTCGGGGAAAATGCTGTTGGAGTGGCTGGGGCGCAAGCGCGGCGAGCCCAAGGCGGTGGAAGCGGCGCGGCTCATCGAGAAAGCGGTGGATCAGGTGATCGCCGAAGGCAAGCGCCTGACGGGCGATCTTGGCGGCAAGGCGGGGACCACGCAAATGGGAGATGCTATCGTTGCTGCGATCTAAGTTAAATCATTAGCCGCCGATGAATTCTTTTCAATACCTTCTTTTCAACACGCGTTCTTCACAATACCTTCTTTTCAACACCCGTTCTTTTTAATACCCGCTCGACGGGTACTTGACGGGTGCGCTTAACGGGTACGCCGATCGAACCAACGCCAAAAGCTTTTACCACGGATGATAAATATAACGTCGCCTTCAGCGGCGCGCCGCTTGTAGCGCGTCCGCTGCAAGGGCTGGTTCGGCGTCAGGCTTTATTGTTTGCCGCAACGCGCACATGAGCCGTGAGACCCTACGCCAATTTGAGGATGAACGGGGTTTCGGTTTGTTTTTCCGGGTCAAACTGCGACCGCCCCGTGAAATTGATGTGCTTGCCGTAGATGTGCAACGACAACGTCACCTTGTCGGTCCCGTTCCACACGATGTGGACTCCGCCGGTCGGCATCGCAACGACCTCTCCTACGCCAAACACTTTTTCACCGATTTTCTTCAGTTCCGCATGCCCCGGGCGGCTTCGGTCATCGAGCCGCTCGAAGAACTTATTTATCTCCGGTCCATCCACACCGGCCACCAGTGCCCAAGTGCCGTGGTCGTGAGGCGGCGTGCCCCGGCCGGGCAGCCAACTGACAGCAAAAATCGCCAACGTATGGTCCGGCTCCTCATGCAGCAGGTGTACGCCAAAACCCTGTTCCGCGTCGGCCTCATACATGTGCGGCTTGAGCCATGAATCTTTTGCCAGCGCAACACGCCGCGCGAGCGGGCGGCCTCGGCTCAATATTTCACGCTCATCCTTCGTTTGCGCACATATCTCTCTCAGATCACCGGCAAGCTGGGCTATTGAATAGGCGCTTGTGTCCATTAGTCATCCTCCTTTGATGCCGAACGTCTGACATAACCGGCGCAAGCGGCTTTATCGCTTGCGTCCGTGTTGATGGATGGGTTGGGCGTCGCTCCCATTAGCGTGCGACCCAAGCGGCAAGAATATCAAGAGAAGAAACAATGCCTTTGAGGACTTTATTGTCGACGACAACCACATGATGAATCTGGTTGTCGACCATCAGACGCGCGGCCTCGTGGATCGACGATTCCGGGCTGACCGTAAGAGGCCTGTAGCTGCACATCTCCCATGCTCGCACAGTTCTCGGGTTCCTTTTCAAGGAGTGAAAATGGGTGACGTCTTTCAAACTAATGATTCCGAAGCAGTCGTGTCTTTCGGAATCAATGACAGGCATTGATGAAAGATTGTGTCCATTGAGAGCTTGCTCAACTCTTAGCACCGTGTCCTGCATATCGACTGTGGCTAGAGACGCACGCATGATGTCGAGAATTTTGCCTTCCATACCGACGTACGTATTCTTCATGGCTCAAGTTCCTGTGCATAAAGAGTGGTTGATTGTGACGCCCAACGATTTGTTGAGCGGCGCGCGCGACGCCGCATGGGCAGCGACACCGTTACAGGCATACCATCCACGCTGACTCGCGTCCGCTCGAACTAAAGTTAGAACTCATTTCCAATACTCTCCGTCTGTAAACCCCGCCGGACAAGCTGGGCAGTTCTTGTTCCACAACTGTGAACGCCAGCGCGATACCCAGAGAGCTTCGAGCGCTTCAGTGAGCTGATAATCACTCAGGTCGGACTGAGGAAGCCGTGGACGTAACTCTCGGACCGATGCGGACCAGACGACCAAAGGAGCTCGACCTTGATCTAGTTCCTCCAGATAGTGGCGACGACTGCTCGTTTGATGGTGGATATGCTCATGACGAAACCAGCGAGCGTAGAGCGGTGTGGGTGACACCCACTTCCCGACGTAGCGCAGGACACCAGAGTGATCTGCAACACCGTATAGAAGCGGACCGGCCACCCGACGAAGACGGTTGTCGTCGAGGATGCGAGGTTCGATCACGCGTTTGTGCTCGCGGCGATAGAAGAAAGTCTTATCCGCCGGAGCCGTGATCATCTCGAAAACCGGTTCCATACCAAGCACTCGAATATCAGCAAACATATGCGTGAGTTCTAACG
>CAYIRZ010000140.1:0-7723 GCA_964365845.1 uncultured Streptomycetaceae bacterium | reverse complement strand
AGCGTTAGTGCTTTTCATTTTAGGAGTTTGTCGAACCCAAGTCCGACAAACTCCTGGGCCACTTTGACGGGCCCTCCTCCAGCGCGTATCATCCGTATATATCATCGTATATATGGAGTTGCCATGAGCGAAGTTGCCCTGAGAAAAGTCGGATCCAGCTTTGTGACCACCATTCCCGTGGACGTGGTGGACGAGTTGCACCTTAAAGAAGGTCAGCGATTTCAGGTTTCCAAGGAAAACGGCCGCATTATTCTCACGCCCATCACTGCCGAACTCAAGTCTGTACTCGAAGCCCACGAGAAGGTCCTGCACAAGTACCGCGCGGCGTTCCAGAAGCTTGCTGAATAAGCCGTGCCGAGGTTCATCAATCTCGATAGCGCACTGGAGATCCATCGCGAGCAAATCATCATCTTCGGCGGCACGCATGGACTCAGAGATCAGGCGCTGCTCGAGTCCGCTCTCGGCCAGGCAGAGCAAACCTTTGCCTATACGGATGATTTGTTCAAGGCGGCAGCCCAATACTGCTTTTCGACTGCCAAGAACCACCCTTTCCTCGACGGGAACAAGCGAGTGGCAGCCGCCTGCATGCTCGTCTTCCTGGTGCTCAATAAGGTTGAGCCGACAATGTCCTCCGCAGAGTTATTCGAATGGACCATGCAGACAGCCATCGGTAAGCTCAGTAGTACCGCTCTTGCCGAATTACTGCGCAAGCACTCCAAGAGAATAAAGTAATCCGGACATTCAATCCTTGGCCGCTTTTCCCACAACGTTCGGCGCACTCCGCCATCGCGACTTCCGCTGGCTGTGGACTGGAACCCTCTGTTCGACCGGCAGCCAGTGGATACAGCAGGCCACCCTCGGCTGGGTGGTCTACGATCTGACCGGCTCGGGCGCGCTGCTCGGCGCCGTGCTCGGCATACGCGCGATCCCGATGCTGCTGCTGGCGCCGATCTCCGGGCTGGTCGCCGACCGCCTGGACCGCAGGCGCGCGCTCGCCGCCAGCCAGATCCTGATGTTCGCGATCTCGGTATTACTCGCACTGGGACTCGCGCTCGACCGTATCCAAATCTGGCACTTGTTCGCGTTTACGCTGTTGTCGGGTGCCGGCATGACCTTCGACCGCACGCTGCGCAGCACGCTTCTGCTCGACGTCGTGCCGCGCACCGAAATCGCCAACGCGTTCGCACTCAACACCATCGCGTTCAGCGTCATGCGCACGATCGGCCCCGCCGTCGCCGGATTTCTGATCGCGTGGATTGGCCCCGCCTGGAACTTCGCGTTGCAGGGCCTGCTCTTCCTCGGCGTCGCGATGAGCGCATTCATGATCGCCGCGCCGCACCCGGCGCCCCACGCTCACGTGCGCAATAGCGCCTGGGGTGACATCAAGGAAGGCCTGCGCTTCGCCGCAACCCATCCGGTCGCGCGCATGATGGTGGCGATGGGACTGATCCCGCCGTTGCTGCTGATCCCGTCGTTCAGCGCATTGATGCCGGTGTTCGCCGTCGATGTGTTCCTGACCGGGCCCGAAGGACTCGGCGTGCTGCTCTCCGCCGTCGGCGTGGGCGGCGTGGTGGGCGGCGTGCTCGCCGCATCGGTGTCCCGCTTCGATCGCGTGGGTTTGGTGCAGACCCTGGCGCTGCTGGCGTTCGCGCTCTCGTTGATCGGCTTTGCGCTGAGCACGAGCATCGCGGTCGCGGTGGTGTTCCTGGCCATTGCGGGAGCGGCCGAGATGGTCTACGCCAACAGCCAGGTCACTACCTTGCAGATGTGCGCGCCGGAAGCCATGCGCGGACGCGTGGCCAGCCTGATGCCGGTGTTCCCCGCGTTCATCTCGGTCGGCGCGCTGACATCCGGGATCGGCGCCGACTGGTTGGGCGCCCCGGCGATAGTCATCGTGATGGCGCTGGTCAGCGTCGGCATCGCCGGCTTCGCATGGACCCGCCACGCGGCGCTGCAGGAGCTTAGAATGTCGAGGTTGGTGGGTGGGCGGTGAGAGAACCAGATTTCGTTCCGTTTTTTTCAACTGATGACTATTTTTCAGGACATGACATGAAAGCAAAAGAGAAAAAGCCTTCCAACCCGGAGCCCGAACGCGTGAGTACCAAGGGAAATTGGGCCCAGGCCATCAAAGACGCTTTGAAAAAAATAAAGCCGAAAGGCGGATGGCCTGAACCGGAGGGAAGGTACGGCAGCAAGAAAAAGTGACTGGCGTCTAAAATCCCGCAACTCATCCGGGAATCCACCCCGCGCCTGGCGGGGAGAGCTTTTAAGTGTATGATATATCGACTAATAAAAACAGGAGGCGCCTCGTGAGGATCACACGTTACGCAGCGGCATTGCTATTGAGTTTTATCGCAATTCAATCCGCCTGGTCACAGACAGGTTCGTACCCCGACCGCCCCATCCGCATGATTGCGCCCTCCTCGGCCGGAGGACCGACCGATGTCATTGCACGTGTCGTGAGTTCGCCCCTCGCCGAAATCCTCGGTCGCTAGATCGTTATCGACAACCGCGCCGGCGCCGCGGGCCTGATCGGCACCGATATCGTGGCCAAATCAACGCCGGACGGTTACACGCTGCTGTTCGGGTTTTCCGGGCCGCTGTCGATCGTACCGCATATCGTGAAGTCGGTCCCGTACGATCCCGTCAAGGATTTTGCGCACGTGTCGCTGGTCGCGTCCGCCCCTTACGTCCTGCTTGCAAATCCCGCGCTGCCGGTGAAATCGGTCAGGGAGTTGATCGATCTCGCCAAGAGCCAGCCGGGCAAGCTGAATTTCGCTTCGGGCGGTAATGGGACCGGCGTGCACATGGCCGGCGAATTGCTCAACCTCGCAGCAGGCATACGCATCGTGCACGTACCGTACAAAGGCGCAGGACCCGGAATGAGCGCGTTGCTGGCGGGCGAGGTCAACATCATGTTTAACGGCCTGTCGGCCGCGCTGCCGCATATGAAATCCAACCGGTTACGGGCGCTGGCGGTAGGTGGCGACAAGCGCTCGACGCTGCTGCCGGACCTGCCCACGGTGGCAGAGAGCGGCCTGAAGTTCAGCATTGCGGGCTGGTACGGGATCTCCGCGCCGCGGGGAACGCCGCGCCCGATCGTGGCCAAGCTCCGCAAAGACATAGTCCGCGCGCTGGCAGCCAGCGAAACCAGGGAGCGTTTTTCCGTGCTCGCCGTCGAGGCCATCGGGTCGACGCCCGAGGAGTTCACCGCCATGCTGAAGGAAGAAGTCGCGAAATGGGGCACAGTGGTCAAGGCCTCGGGCATCACAGCGCAGTAGCTCCGAGAATGCAAACGCACAATATCAGGGTACCGCTGCGGGATGGTGTGATGGGCGGGTATCTGGCCGTTCCGGACCGGACTCCGGTTGCGACCATCGTGGCCATCATGGAAATCTGGGGCGTTAATGACACCATGCGGCGTCATGCGCACGAGTTCGCGGAAGCGGGGTTTGCCTGCTTCGTCCCCGACCTCTTCTGGCGCCAGGAGCCGGGCGTGGAGCTGTCGGATGGCAATCCCGAGCACGTGAAAAAGGCGTTCGACCTATATTACGATTTTGACTACGACCTCGGCGTTCGCGACATGGAGGACACCGTGAAGCACCTCGCGGGGCTGCCGTGGTGCAACGGCAAGGTAGGCGCAGTCGGCTACTGCCTCGGCGGCAAGCTGTGCTATCTGATGTGCTGCCGCACCGACATCGACTGCGCGGTGGCGTATTACGGCACTTACATCGAGCACAACATCCGCGAGGCGGGGAACCTGCATCGGCCATTCATGCTACATATGGCGATGAAGGATCGCTGGGTGCAAGCGGAGGTCAACGACCTGCTGGAACGGCGACTGTCGCCGAACCCGCTGGTGACGATACACAAGTATCCGGGCGCGGACCATGCGTTCGCGCGGCATGGCGGCCGAACCTACAGCAAGCCCGAAGCCGACCGTGCGCTGGAACTGACCGTTGAATTCTTCAAATGCAACCTGGGGACATGAAAGGATAATGGCATGAACTACGGCAATGCTCTCAAGCAGGTTACCATTACATGCGTTGTCGCGGTGGCGCTGGTTCCCGCGGGCGACGCGCAAGCCCAGACGGCAAACTATCCCACCCGCGCGATCCGTATCATCGCGCCGTTCCCCGCAGGCGGGGGATACGATTTCATGGCCCGCAACATCGGCCAGCGCCTCCATGAGGCATGGGGCCAGCCGGTGCTGGTCGAAAATCGCTCGGGCGCCAATGGCAACATCGGATCGGACGTCGTCGCGAAGGCGTCACCCGACGGCTACACGCTGCTGTTGGGCGGCATCGGGCCGCAGGCGCTGAGCGTGCCGCTCTATGCGAAACTGCCTTACGACCCGCTGAAGGATTTCGAAGCGGTCTCCCTGGTCGCCGCGCAGCCGAATTTGCTGGTGGTGCATCCCTCGCTGCCGGTGAAGAATGTCAAGGAGCTGATCGCCCTGGCCAAGGCGAAGCCGGGCGAAGTGACATTCGGTTCGCCCAGCAGCGGCAGCGGCCAGCATTTCGGCCTCGAGCAGTTGAAGATCATGACCGGCGTCAGCATGGTGCATGTGCCGTACAAGGGCGCCGCGCCCTTGCATAGCGCCTTGCTCTCGGGAGAAGTTTCAGTGGGATTCAACATCATCCAATTGCCGCTGCCCTACGTGAAGACCGGCAGGTTACGCGCGCTGGCGACTGCGAGCACCAAGCGCGCCGCGCTCGCGCCGGACATCCCGACCATGGCCGAACTCGGTTATCCCATCGACTTTGATACCTGGTATGGGCTGTATGCGCCAGCGGGCACGCCGAAGGACGTTGTGGCAAAAATCAGTGCCGAAGTCATGCGCATCCTGGCCCAGCAGGAATTCAAGGACCGCGCCGCCGTGCTGGGCGTGGAATTGCTCGGCACGCCGCCGGATCGGCTGGCTGCACACATGCGCAATGAGATTGCGCGGTGGACGAAGGTGGCGCGCGCGGCCAATATCAAAGTGGAATGAGCGTGCCGGGGCGCCCCAATCGGGCTCACCCGGCGTCCGTCGCCGGGCGGCCGCACGCGGTGCGTAACTACAGTTTCAGGAGCTTCGCTGCGTTACTCCACAGTATTTGCTGTTTCTGCTCGCCGGTCAGCGATTTGACGCCGTGCACGAATTTGACCGGTTCCTCGTAGGCAATGTCAAAGCAATAGTCGCTGCCCACCATGATGCGGTCGGCGCCGACCAGTTTGACCAGGTCCTCGAGAAGTTCTTCGTCGTAGCTGATCGTGTCGTAAGTGAAGCGCTTGAGGTATGAACTCGGCGGCTTGGAGATGGTCTTGCATTCGGCGCGGGTGTAGAAACCGCGGTCGAGGCGCCCACGCAGAATCGGCAGCGCGCCGCCCGCATGTGGCAGGCTGATCTCCAGCGCCGGGAAGGCATCGAGCACGCCGCCATAAATCAGGTGCGACGCGGCGATCGCGGTATCGAACGGGTTGCCGCACAGGTTCATCAGGTAATACTGCTTCAGCCGCTCGTTGTTGATCATCATCGGGTGCAGAAAGATCGGCAGTCCGAGGTCGGCGATACGCTCATACACCGGGAAAAAGCTGCGATCCGAAAGTTCCCGGTCGCGCACGGCCGTTGCCATGTAGATGCCGCGTATTCCGGGGAGCTTCGCGGCTCGCTCCAGCTCCGCCAGCGCGAGCGTGGGGTTCTGGAAAGGCAGGCAGGCGAAGCCGATCAAACGGTCCGGATGCGCCAAGTGGGCGGCGCTGATGGCATCGTTGAACGCCATGCACAATTGCACGCCCAGATCGTCGTCCGCCCAGTACACCATCGGCTGAGTCAGCGACAGCGCGTGCATGCCCACACCCTGCCGGTCCATCAGCTTGAGGCGTTCGTCGAGGTCGATGAATGCGCGCACGATCGGCCCGGTGCGCAGCAGCAGTCCCACCTGGATGAACGTCACGCCGTTCGCATCCGTCGTGACCGTGGTGCCGCAGCGTTTGCCATATTTCGCAATCAAATCGATGTATGACTGTGGAAAGTAATGCGTGTGGGTGTCTATGGTCAGAATCGGCGGTGCCACGGAACGTCCTCCTGTCACACTGAATCTTCGATGGCGCTACTTTGCCGCGTTGGGCAACTTCTTGCAATGGTAGCTGAACGAAGGATCGCAGCCGCTGTAGGTCGGCAATCCTTTGCCGACAATCGGCCACGCTAAGAGTTTCGCACGGAGGACACGGAGCAGAATCTGAACGAAGGATCGCGGTGCGTAGACCGGGTGGAATGAAATGAAACCCGGGAGATGAGGCGCCCTGTTCCCGGAATTCGCCGCGCTGCTTCCGGGCTACTCTTTGCCAACAGCCCGCCCATGGTGGGAATATCTCAACCTATTGTTTTAATTTATATTTTTCGCAACACTTCGGAAACCGCCGCGACACCCGCAGCACTGCTCAAGCATGCAGCGGTGTTATATCAGCGCGGCAAGAACGCGGGCCGCGGGCTAGTCGTTCTCTGTGCTCTCTGTGACCTCTGTGGCTAAAGTCTTTGGGTCTATCCGCCTCACCAACCGGTCGTCTTCCCACCCTCCGTCGCGATCAGAACGAACGCCATGACGCAGGGTTCTGTTCCCCGATTGTTCCAGTTGTGGTTGGTGCCGCGCTGAATCACCACGTCGCCCGGTTTCAAGTGGACTTCGCCGTCTTCCATCTCCATCCACAACTCTCCGGAGATACAAATGGCGTAATCAACGGAATCGGTGCGGTGCCACCGCGGCTTATTCCCGGGCTCATATCGACCATAGCGAAAAACAGAGCCACCAGCCAGGCTGGTGCCGAGATCCCAGGTATTGGGATCTTCCTCGGTCGTCTCCGCCGGCAGTTTTTTGGTCGCCCACAGGGGAATATTGTCGAACCCCGGCCTGAGATTGATGGGATCAATTTCGGCGTCCCATTTAATGCAGCTTTTTCCGTCTTTGTTGAAACCGGTGACGACTCTGCGAAATTTCATGATTTCGATGATCTCCATTAAAGACGTAATTGGTGACTGGTGATTGGTGAATCGGAGAACAGCGTTACGCGTACCGCCTTGCTATTCCCCATTTTCCATTTCCGCTTTTCCTTTGCGCCCTTCGCGTTACAGCTTTTGACCTTTACACCCGCTGCATCTCCCGCAAGCCCAGCTTGATCAGGCAATGATCCAGCCACTCGGCGGTGAGTTTTTCCTGCGTCGAGTTCTGCTTCAGACGCTGCTCGAGCGCTTTCCAGTCCACGCAGTCCAGCGGCTGGTCCTGGTTGAAGCAGGAGAACACGTACGTGGTTTTCCCGGTCTGCGGATCGACCTGCGGCTGCAGGCACTGCGCGCAGATCTCTTTCATCATGCACTGCATCGGCGAGTTGATGGAGCCGATCGCGATGTGGCTTTCCTTCAAATAGGGCTTGAGCACGCCGTGCCTGGCCGCCGTCATCGCCGCCATCATCCGATCGGACCCGATCACCAGCATGCGATCCACTTGCTCAAGCGGCAGGCGCGCCATACCCTGCGCGCCCGCCAATGCACCCCCCAATGCACTACTGGCATAGGCTTGCATGGCATCGACGATGGTGCCGACAAAACTCAAGTCCTGGGGGCGCGTCGGCTCAAAGCCCGGCGCTTCATCGCAGGCCCACACGATGACATCGGCGGCGGCCTCGATTTCCGCCACTTTGTAGCGATCGATCCGACGCCGATACGCGGCGAAGTACAGCACCT
>CAYIRZ010000139.1:0-7768 GCA_964365845.1 uncultured Streptomycetaceae bacterium | reverse complement strand
ATGTCGAGCCGCTCGCCGCGCCCGAGGACGGTCGCCTGCGGCGGGCCCGAGAATCCGGACAGCGCCTTCAGCGCGCGCTCGACGGTCTCATGCCGCGATGCGCCCACCGCGCACCCCACCCAGTTGAGGAACGAGCGCGCCGCCTCGTGCCGGACTTTCTCCGGGATGTCGGCGTAACGCGATTCAACGATGTAACGTGCAAGCTTGCGTGTGACTTCCATTTTTTACCCCAAAATAAAATCTTAGGTGAAGTCCGGTTTCCGATGAATTCCTTGGACAATTGCGCGGCATTCCAGTCAAAATATACAATTCAAAACAAGACATGCAAACCCTGTTCAAGGCTTTATTGAAGACCAGAAAAACAACCACGCCAAATGAATGATCACTTGTCAAAGTCAGCCGGGAACGGGATTTTAAAAATCTCAATTAGCTTGGCTTATTTATGCCTTCTCATCTATTTGCTTTTTCTTGCTCCATACAGAACTAAAACACCAACCGTCGTCAACCTGATTCCGTTCGGGTCAATCGTCGAATTAACCCGTTATACCTTTATTACCGGAAATGACTATTGGCATTGGTTTTTGAATGTGCCGGGAAACATCCTCGCCTTTGTTCCATTGCCTTATGTTTTTCAGGTTTTTCGTAAAACAAAATTTAACTTTTGGTGGGCATTTTTTCTATCTGCCGCCATTCCACTCATCATTGAGATCGCGCAGTATTATTTTCAAACCGGCTCATGTGATGTTGATGATTGGATGTTGAATTTTTTAGGGATGATGATTGGGTTTGTGCTTGTTCGAAAAAGTCAAAAGCAATCTCACACTTAGTGACTTGCGTCGTCGTTTTTTCTTTCTCTGTGATCTCTGTGTACCCGTCAAGCGCACCCGTCAAGCGCACCCCTCAAGGGGGTATTGAAAAGAAGGTATTGAAAAGAAGGTATTGTAAGGAATCCTCTGTGGCCCAGTATTATTAAATCGCGGCAGCGATAGCATCACCCATCTGCGTGGTGCCCGCCTTGCCGCCAAGGTCTCCCGTCAGGTGCTTCGCTTCGGCGATGACCTGATCCACCGCTTTCTCAATGAGCCGCGCAGCCTCGATTGCCCTGGGCTCGCCGCGCTTGCGGCCGAGCCATTCGAACAGCATCCGGCCCGACATGATCATCGCGTAGGGGTTGGCGATATTCCTGCCGGCGATGTCGGGCGCGGAACCATGCGTGGCCTGCGCCATGGCCTGACGCTCGCCGACGACCAGCCCCGGCGCAAGTCCGAGCCCGCCGACGATACCCGCGCCCTCGTCGGTCACGATGTCGCCGAACTGGTTGGTGGTGACCACCACATCGTACTGCTGCGGCTTCATCACCAGCTTCATCGCGAAGCCGTCGATCAGCACCTCCTCGAACTCGACGTCGGGATACTCCTTCGCCACCTTCCTGCATTCCTCCGCGAACATGCCGCATACCAGCCGGTAGACCGGTTCCTTGTGCAAAGCGGTCACTTTTTTGCGCTTGCGGGTGCGGGCGATTTCGAAAGCCTCGCGCGCAACGCGATTCGCGCCCTTGCGGGTGACCACGCGCATGCCGATCGAAATCTCGTCATTGGGACGGAACTCGCCCGCGCCCGCGAACACCACGCTCGAAGACTGCATACCCTCGGTCGTCTCGCGCAGAAACACGATGTCCACATCCTTGTGCAGCGAAGGCAGGTTGGGATAGGACTTCACCGGCTTGATGTTGGCGAAGAGTTCGAACTTCTTCCTGAGCGGCGGATTGATCCAGGTCGGGTCGTTGCGCGGATAGGCATTGTGGCCGATCGGCCCTTGCAGCCAGCCATCGACGCGGGCCAGCGCCTCGACCGTGCTCACTGGCATGGTGTGCCCGTGCGACTCATGCCCCTTGCGCCCGATAGGCAGCGGGTGCCACTCGATTTCAAGCCCGGTCCTGGCCGCCGCAGCCTTCATCACCTTGACGGCCTCGGGCACCACCTCGAGCCCGATATCGTCGCCCAGCAGGATTCCTATTTTCAGCACTTCACTTCCTTTTCATCGCAAGATAATTCATTGCCTGAATCGGGCACGGTTATTCAGCGACCGCTCCGACCTGCTTCACCAGTTTCGCGAAGTGTTCGGTTTGTGCCTTCATGAAAGCGGCAAACGCCTCCGGCGACTGGCTGGTCACCACTTCCGCACCGTCCGCGCCCAGGCGCTTGATCACCCCCGGATCACTCATGACTTTCGTCACTACGGCATAGAGCTTTTTCACGATCGCCTGCGGCGTGCCTTTCGGCACGTACACGCCCTGCCATGATCCGCTCGTCATGCCGGGAAATCCCGATTCGGCCATGGTCGGAACCGCCGGGAGCGCCGCGACGCGGCGGGATGCCGCAACGCCGAGCACCTTCATCTTGCCGCTTCTGACGTGCGGCATGGTGGACGAAACCGTGATCATCGCCACTGACACTTCGCCGCCGACAACCGCAGCGACCGCGGCGCCGGCCCCCCCTTTGTATGGAATTTGCACGAGTTGCAGACCCGCCTGCTGCATGAAAGACTCCATCTCGAGGCGGCCGTTGCTGCCGGACCCGGCGGAGCCGAAATTGAGTTTTCCGGGACGGGCCTTGGCGTAAGCGATGAACTCTTTGACCGTATTGGCCGGCACGGACGGGTGGGCAGCAAGGGCCGTAGGCACGTCTACCACCTGTGTTACCGGAATGAAGTCGCGCACTGTCCGGATCCGGAATTTCGGGTAAATGCTCGGGTTGATCGCCATCGAGCCGACGTTGCCCAGAAGCAGCGTATAACCATCGGGCGTCGCGTCCGCGGCCACTTCGACGCCGATATTGCCGGATGCACCGGCGCGATTGTCGATCACGATCTGCTGCCCAAGTTCCTCAGCGAGCCTGGACTGGATGATGCGCGCGACAAAATCCGATGCGCCGCCCGGCGCAAACGGCACGATCATGCGCACCGGGCGATTCGGATAGTTGACTGCCGACTGGGCATGTACGGCGGCTGTTATCAGCAGGCAGACACCAGACACCAGGATGTGCTTGAAAATGCGTTTCATTGCCGTCCTCCTTTACTGACTGGCTTGCAGATTAATCAACCCGCGCGCCGGATTGCTTGACGATTTTTGCGTACTTTGTGATCTCGCTCCTGATGTACTGCGCGAACTGATCGGGAGTGTCGCCCACCGGCTCCATGCCCAGGCCCTCGATGCGCTCACGAATATCGGGCAGCTTCAGTATTCTCACGACCTCGTCGTGCAGCTTGCCGACGACCTCTTTTGGCGTGCCCGCCGGAGCCAGCAGCCCGATCCAGGTGCTGATTTCGAAGCCCGGGAAGCCGGACTCGGCTATCGTCGGCACATCCGCAAGCCCGGGCCAGCGCCGGCTGGTGGTCATGGCCACGGCACGCAACCTGCCCGCTTTTACGTACGGCATGACCGAAGGCAGCGTCGCGAAGGTCAGCGCAACCTGGCCGCCCAGCAGATCCCCGATCACGGCGCCGCCACCCTTGTAGGGCACATGCACCATGTCCACGCCCGCCATGATCTTGAACATCTCGGCGGCAAGGTGCGTGCCGGTGCCGGCACCGGCCGAGGCATAGCTGATCTGGCCGGGCCTGGACTTGGCAAGCGCTATCAGGTCCTTCACTGTCTTGACCGGCAGCGACGGATGCACCACCAGGATATTCGGCAACAACACCGGCTGGGTGATCGGCGCAAAATCCCTGACCGCGTCATAGGAAACACGCTTGAAAACGCTGGGATTGATCGCCAGCGCGCTGCTCGCCATCAGCAGCGTGTAGCCGTCGGGCACGGCCCTGGCGACAAGTTCATTGCCGATGTTGCCGCTGGCGCCGGCACGATTATCGACTACCACCTGCTGTCCCCACTTGTCGGTCATTTTCTGGCCGAGAATGCGGGCGATGATGTCGGCGCCGCCGCCCGGAGCAAACGGCACCACGATGCGGATGGGTTTGACGGGATAAGTCTGTCCTGAGCTTGTCGCAGGGGTCTGGGCCTGCACCGACGCGCAGGCCACGAGCAGTACGGCACACAATATACGGGCTGACATGGCATTACATCCATTGTTAAATTGTTATTTAAAATCAACGTGATATAATATATTTTCGCTCCCACTCCTCGACCTCGGAGAGCTTGAGCGCATCGTTATATTCCTTGAGCGTGAGCATGCGTTCGCGCACTGCGCCGGTATTGCCGTCGCGCTTGAGCGCGGCCAGCGCATCGCGAATCGCGAATCCCGCCGCGCCGCGCGCCAGCCCGGGATAAATGGCGATGCGCAGACCGATCTGTTCGATTTCCGCCGCGGTCAACTCGCCGAGCCGGCCGCCCGCATCCACATTGACCAGGCACGGCGCATCGACCGACGCGGTCACGCGTTTGAGATCGTCGAGCATCAATGGGCTGCTTTTCAGCTCGACAAAGATCACGTCGGCGCCAGCTTTGCGAAAGGCCTGCGCGCGCCGGATCGCCTCATCGAGACCGAGGCCGGATGCGGCGTCGGTGCGCGCAATGATGATGAAGTCCGGATCGCGGCGCGCCGCCACCGCCGCCTCGATCTTGCCGACGGCCTCGCCCAGTTCGATGACCGGCCGCGCGCCCGGCAGTTGCCCGCAACGTTTCGGCGACACCTGGTCTTCAAGGTGGATCGCGGCAACACCCGCCGCCTCGAACTCCTCCACCGTGCGCCGCACATTGACCGCGTTGCCATAACCGGTGTCGGCATCGCAGATCAGCGGGATGTCGACGCAGGCGGCAACGCGGCGGGCATGGCTGGCGATCAGCGTGAGATCGATCAGCCCGACGTCGGGCCGCCCGAGCAGGCTCGCCGAAACTCCGTTGCCCGTCATGTAGACCGCTTCGAATCCCGCCTGCTCGACGAAGCGCGCGCCATAGGCATCATAAATGCCGGGCGCGACGATCATCGGTCCGCTTGTCAGACGTGCACGCAGCCGCTGGCGAACACTTGAGGAATTTGTTTTGGTCATGGATCCCTCATCATTCATCATTCATCATTCATCGTTCATCAGAGCCCCAGTTTCTTCTTGACCGACTGCATCTCCCGCATGTCTTTCAGGAGCTGCGCGCGGAACTCATCCGGGCCCTGGAAACCATCGAGCTGGGTCACCTGCTTCAAATACGCCTTCCACTCCGGTGCCTGCTGCGCCTTCTGCATCGCCGCGGCGAGCCGGTCGACGACGGGCTTCGGCACGCCGGCCTTGGCCATGACGCCGCGCCACTGGTAACGCACCACATCCCATCCGCGCTCCTTGTAAGTCGGCACATCCGGAAAATCTTCAAGCCGCTTGTCCGAAGACACGGCAAGCACCCGCACCTTGCCGGCGGCTATCATGGGCTTGACGTTGCCGGGATTGGTCGTGGCGGCATCGACGTGCCCGCCCGCAACCGCCGTCAGCGCCGGCCCGCCGCCCTGGTACGGCACCCAGGTGGTCTTGATCCCGGCGACTTCCTGGAACACTTCCCACGCCACGCGATGTCCGCTCATGACGAACACGCCGCCGATGTTGATGTAATCCGGCTTCTTGCGGGCAAAAGCGACCAAATCATCGATCGTTTTGAACGGCGTCGAAGTGTGGACGACCAGGCCATACGGGTCGACCTGCGAGCGCGCGATCATTTGCAAATCGTCAGGCTTGAAAGTGGCGGTGGGTTCGCTGAACAGCGCGGCGAGCGTGATGGTATTGGCCGCGATGGCATAACCGTCGGCTGGCGCCCTGAGGAGCGTATTGACCATGATGATGCCGGAGCCGCCGGTGCGGTTTTCGACGATCACGTTCTGGCCAAGCTCGGCGGCAAGCAGCTTCGCCATGATGCGGGAATAAATGTCCACCGGCGAGCCCGGCGCCGACCAGCACAATACCGTGATGGGCCGTGTCGGGTACTGCTGGGCGTTCGCCGCAGCCAGCGGCAACAGTACCAATGACAATGTAAGTAATTGTTTTATAATAATTTTCACGCCTTCACCTCGAAGCGATACAAAGCAATCTTCCCGTCATCGAGCGTGACACCCAGGCCCGGACCCGGGGGCAGTGCCAGGCTGCCCGAGGAAAGGTCGAGCTTGTGCGTCACGATATCGTCTTTGGTCTTGAGCGGGCCGACGCATTCCAGCCCGTCGATCACGTTGTTCGAGGTCGCGGCGACCATGATTTCGGCCATGGTGTTGACGCCAAGGCCAAATCCGTGTCCGACGACGCAGCGAATGCCGGCCGCTTCGGCGGTCGCGATCATGCGCCGGGTATTGAGGAAGCCGCCCTGCTTCATCACTTTGACTTTGACAAGGTCGGCGGCATCCATTCGGATGATATTGATCAGGCTGGCATGATCGAGCACCGACTCGTCCGCCATGATGAGCACGCCCACCGCATTGGCTGCGCGCCGCACCCGCGCCATGCCGGCGATATCGTCGGCCGGCACCGGCTGCTCGAACAACTGCAGCCTGTACGGCGCAACCAATTTCGCCAGCTTGATCGACGTGTCGGCATCGTAACCGGCATTGGCATCGATGCGGAGATGGAACTCCGGCCCCACCGCCTCGCGTATCGCCTGGACGCGATCGCGGTCGGCTTCGATATTGCCGCCGACCTTGATCTTGGCGGAGCGGAATCCTTTCTGTTTCCACTCCAGCGTCTCTTTAGCCGCCTGCTCCGGCGGCAGGATGCCGATCCAGGCGTTGAACAACAGCCTGTCTTTCACCGCGCCGCCGAGATAAGTATAGACCGGCATGCCCGCGGCGCGCGCGGAAAGGTCGACGCACGCCATTTCGATCGCCGCTTTCGAGTCGAGGAAGCCCGGCACCGCCGGTTCGATCTTTTCCAGTATGCGGTGCACATTGGCCGGATCCATGCCGATCAAGAGCGGCGCCAGCTTGTCGCGCAGCACCCTCAGATGATCCTCGGTGTTCTCCTTCGAGTAGCCCGGAGTCGGGTCGATGTTACCGAGCCCTGTTGCGCCGCCGGTGGCGGTGATACGTACCACCGCGCTCTTGACGACTGTTTTGGAAAGATAGGCATTCTTGAATTCTCCCACTAGCGGCACCGCAACGCCGAATACTTCCACACGTTCTATTTTCATGAAACAAGTTTCCAGTCCGGATGCTTTTGCAAAAAGGGAATGAGCCCACCCGCCGAGAGAATGGCCAGTATCTCTGCCGGCAGCGGCGGCACCTCGCGCATGATCGCGCGCGCGGGCAGGCTCACGCGTCCCGCCGCGAGATCGACCGCGATTTCATCTTCCTCCGCGATGCCGGAGATATCGCACTCGACCACCGGCAGGCCGTTGTTGATCGCGTTGCGGAAGAACTGCCGGCCGAATGACGGCGCCACGATCGCCGCCACGCCCAGCATGCGCATCACGTGCACCGCCTGCTCACGCGAGGAATTGATGCCGAAGTCGCTGCCCGCGACGATGATGTCGCCCGCATTGAAGCGTGCGGCGAAACCGGGCGCAACCTGCTCGAAGGCGTGCTGCGCGATATAGGCATCGTCCTTGCCCGGCAGATACTTGCTGGAGCAATGAATATCCGTGCTGACGTCGTCGGCAAGCAAATGCGTTCTACCACGGATATTCATGATGTTATCTGAATTCATCTGCGGTTCCTGTTGGTTCCGGGTTGCCTGGCCGTCTTGGCGTCTTGGCGTCTTGGCGTCTTGGCGGTTCAAAATTTGCTTTTATCAGCATTCGTGAGCGGTTTCATTGCAGTTCAAGCGGCAGGCCCCTTTGTCGGCCGCC
>CAYIRZ010000138.1:6658-7789 GCA_964365845.1 uncultured Streptomycetaceae bacterium | reverse complement strand
ATTTTGCTGGTGGAAGACGACCCGTGCGACATCGAGCTGACGCTGAACGTGCTGCACAAACATCATTTCGTGAACCAGGTTGATGTTGCGTCAGTGAAGTCGGCGTGTTCTGGGCGCTGCTCAACGAGCCGCTTCCCCCGGCCGAGCTCTGACCACGCATGACATTGCCAGCAGAAACCAACCGGGGCCTCATGGAAACCACCCTGCGCATTCTGCATCTGGAAGACAGCAGTAGCGATGCCGCCCTTGTCCGCGCAACGCTCGCGCACGCGGGCATAGCCGCGGAATGGCAGCGCGTGGAGACCAGGGATGACTATATTGCCGCGCTCGACCGCAATGCATACTCGGTCATACTTGCCGACTACAATCTGCCGTCCTTCGACGGCATGTCCGCGCTCGTCATCGCGCATCATAAATGCCCTGAAGTGCCTTTCATCTTCGTTTCCGGCGCCATCGAAGAACAGCTGGCCATCGAGACCCTGACCAGCGGGGCCACCGATTACGTCTACAAATCCAGGCTCAATCGTCTCGCCCCGGTGATCAAGCGCGCGCTCGATGAGGCACGGCTGCGGCGCGAGCGACGCGAGTACGAGCAGGCGCTGCAACAATTCGTTAACAGTACATCCGCCCTGACCGGCCACGCCTTTTTCAGGACCCTGGTGCGCGATCTCGCCGCCATGCTGCACACACAATATGCGTTCATCGGCCTGATCGCGGACCAGGAGGCAACCCGCATCAGGACCATCACGTTATGGGCCGGCGGCGACTATGCCGAGAACTTCGAATACGCGCTGCAGGGCACCCCTTGCGAAAACGTGGTCGGCAAGTCCGAATGCTTCTATCCCCGCGACGTGCAGCGCCTGTTCCCGCAGGATCCACTGCTCGCCGAAATGAATCTCGAAAGCTACCATGGCGTGCCGCTGTTTCGCGGCGACGGTACGCCACTGGGCCTGCTCTCGGTATTCGACAAGAGACCCATGGAGAACCTGGTCCACCTGCGGCCGCTGGTGATGGTTTTCGCCAGCCGCGCCGCGGCCGAACTCGAACGCCTGGAAACGGAAAGCGAACTCAAGCACAAGGCTGCGCTCACGGCACTGCTCGAAGCGCTGGCGCGCGCGGCGAACGAGGCCA
>CAYIRZ010000138.1:0-6558 GCA_964365845.1 uncultured Streptomycetaceae bacterium | reverse complement strand
ATTGCGGCCTTCCTCGAGTTCTTTGCCGGGGAAGTGCGTGCGCCCGACACGCTGCTGCTGGAAGCGATAGGCAGCGTCGCCAGTCAGCTCGCACGGCTGATCGAGCGCGGCCGGGCCGAGGCTGCGCGCGCGCAGCTTGCGGCCATCATCGAGAATTCCAACGACACCATCTTCAGCCGCACGCTCGACGGTATCATCACCTCGTGGAACACGGGCGCGGAACGGATGTTCGGCTATGCCGCCAGCGAGGCGATCGGCCAGAGGGTCGAGCAACTCATCCTGCCACCGGAGGTGCGTGCACAAGTCGCGAAAAACGTCGACCGCGTGCGCCACGGCGAGAGGGTTGCGCCGTACGAGACGCGGCGCATGACCAAGGACGGGCGGATGATCGATGTCCTGTCCAGCGTGTCCCCGATCAGGGATGATGCAGGCGAGGTCATCGGCGCCTCCGTTATTCTCCACGACATCTCGGCGATCAAGCAGGCCGAGGCAGCAAGAAGGGAGAGCGAAGAGCGCTTTCACGCCGCGTTCGAGCAAGCGGGCGTGGGCATGGGGCTGCGCGACATCGACCCGCTCAAGCCGCGGTGGCTACGGGTGAACCAGAAACTGTGCGACATCCTCGGCTACACGCGCGAGGAGCTGCTGCAGCTCACTTCCGTCGACATCACCTCGCCCGAGGATCGGGATGCCGCGATCGACTACAACCAACGGCTGCGGCGGGGAGAGCTCAAGGACTACTCGCGCGAGAAGCGCTACGTGCGCAAGGACGGGCGCATCATCTGGGTGAATCTCACCATAGCAACCGTAAACGGCCCGGATGGACGGCCGACTCATCTCATCTCGGTGATCGAGGACATCACCCAGCGCAAGGAGGCCGATGCGCGCCTGCTGTATCTGGCGCATTACGACAGCCTGACCGATTTGCCCAACCGCGTGTTGTTCCGCGACCGGCTGCAGCAGGCGCTGGCGCAGGCGCAACGCAACGACTGGTTGCTCGGCGTCCTGCTCATCGGCATCGACCGCTTCAAGAACATCAATGACACCTATGGTCACGAGGTCGGCGACAAGGTGTTGCGCGAAGTGGGCCAGCGCATCGCGGAATGCACGCGGCTGGGCGACACGGTCGGGCGCCTCGGCGGCGACGAATTCGGCATCATCCTCTCCAACCTGGGCGCGAACGAAGATGCGAGCCTGGTCGCGCAAAAAATCATGGACAGCCTGACGCAGCCGCTGCAGATCGATGGCGCCGAAACCTATCTCTCCGCCAGCATCGGCATCACGCTCTACCCCGCGGACAGCAAGGACGCCGATGCCCTGATACGCGATGCCAATGCCGCCATACGCCGCGCCAAGGAACTGGGACGCAACAATTTCCAGTTCTACAAAACGGAAATGAACGCGCGCGCCAAAGACAAGCTGGGCCTGGAGACCAGCTTGCGGCGTGCCCTCGACAACAACGAATTCCTGTTGCATTACCAGCCGAAAATCAACCTGCAGGCGGGCGAAATCACCGGATTCGAGGCCCTGCTGCGCTGGCAGCGCCCCGAGCGGGGAATGGTATCGCCGGCGGACTTCGTGCCGCTGCTCGAGGAAACGGGGCTGATCCTGCCTGTCGGCGACTGGGTGCTGCGCACCGCATGCGCCCAGGCGCGGGCCTGGCGCGATAGCGGCCTCGGCCCCGTTACCATCGCGGTCAACCTCTCGGTGCGCCAGTTTCTGCAACGCGATCTCGACCAGCACCTGCTGCAAATAATAAATGATGCCGGTATCGAGCCGGGCCTGCTGGAACTCGAAATCACGGAAAGCTTCCTGATGCACAACCCGGAAGAAGCCGCCAGCACCTTGCTCAAGCTGAAGGCAGCAGGGATCAGTATCTCGGTCGACGACTTCGGCACCGGCTATTCGAGCTTGAGCTATCTCTCCCGCTTTCCGATCGATTCGGTCAAAATCGACCGCTCATTCGTTCGTGATGTCACGCAAAACCCCGAGAACGCGGCCATTGCGCGCGCAGTGATCGGGCTTGCTCACACCCTCGGCATGAAATCGGTCGCCGAGGGCGTGGAGACGGAAGCCCAGCTCGGCTTTCTGTCCACCAACGGCTGCGACGAGATCCAGGGTTATTTTTTCTCTGGTCCGGTCCCTGCCGCGGAGTGCAGCCGCATGCTGGAGGAAGACCGCCGGCTGACAGCGCATATCCGGCCACGGCAGCCGGAGCACTTTACCGTGCTGCTCGTCGATGACGAGGAAAACGTGCTGCAGGCGCTGGAGCGGGTGCTGCGCCGTGACGGCTATCGCATCCTGACTGCGCGCAGCGCCGCCGCGGGGCTGGACCTGCTGGCAACCCATGAGGTCGGGGTGGTCATCTCGGATGAGCGCATGCCGGACATGACTGGCGTCGCATTTCTGAGCCGGGTCTACCGGATGTATCCCGGCTCGCTACGCATCATATTGACCGGCTATGCCGACATGCAGGCGATCATCAGCGCCATCAACGACGGCGCGGTCTACAAGTTCCTGCTCAAACCCTGGGACAACAACGCATTGCGCGCCAGCGTGCGCGAGGCGTTCCGCCTCTATAAGCTCAACCAGCCCGATGCTGCCTTAGAGCCCGTAACAAAATCAAAATAATTAGCCGCCGATGAACGCCGATCGAACCAACGTAAAAAAACTTTTGCCACCAAAGACAAATATTAATAAATAAAAACAATGGGTTATATTATATCTCTGCGTAATTACAATCTGGAGTTTTAGATTTTCATCGGCGTTTATCGGCGTTCATCGGCGGTTACATTGGTCTTGGTCTTTTTGATATGCACTCTTAGCACCCTACCGCGCAGGGGTCGCATCCGGCGGCACAGGGCTGTCCTGTTCTCACCGACAAACACGTGATGTCGCAACACTTTTCCAGCCTGCGCTTCCGGCTGATCCTTACGCTGCTGATCGCATTTATTCCGGCGGGATGGCTGTTCTGGCAATCAGCTCTGGAAATCAGGACGCTCGCCACCGCCAGCGGCGAACGGGAAACGCTGCTGGTCGCGCGTGCCGCGATCCGGGATCATCAGCGTCTGATCGCCGAAGCGCAGCAATTGCTGTCCACCCTGTCGCTAATACCCGAAGTCCGCGGCGTCAACCGCGGCGCCTGCGACCATCTGCTCGCGCAACTGGTCGCGCAGAACAAAAACTACATTAACCTGGGTGTCCTGTCTCCGCAGGGCGACGTTAAGTGCAGCGGCATGCCGACCGACAAATCCCTGAACCTCGCGCACCGCGCGTATTTTCAGCGGGCGGTCACGTCGCGGACGTTCAGCATCGGCGATTACCAGGTTGGGATGATCACCAAGCAACCCACTCTCGTTGTTGCGCAACCGGTATTCGGCGACCAGCAACAACTGCTTACGGTCATATTTGCCGCGCTGGATCTGAAGCAGTTTGGCAGGCTGCTCGAGAGCACACAGCTTCCGCGGAATTCGATCCTGACGATATTCGGGCAGGACGGTACCATTTTCCTGCGTTACCCCCAGCCTGAGCAGTTTATCGGCAAGCAGCAACCGTTGATCGAACGCATACGGGATGAACTGTCACACAAACCTGAAATGGTGACCGAGATCACCGGCCTTGATGGCGTAAAGCGCCTGGCGGCATTCACCCGGATGGATAACAGTTCAAAAACATCGACTTACCTGCAGATTGCGATTCCGAATGCTGCGCTCCATGAAAAATCGTCACGGATATTTACCGACCTGATTATCCAACTCTCACTGGCCCTGCTCCTGATCCTGGTGGTGCTGGGAATGGGGATCGAACGCTTCGTGATCGGCGGTATCAACAAGCTTTCCAGCGCGGTCAAGGGCTTGGCGCAAGGCAGCCCCAGGCCACGGATATCGCTGCGTGGAGAGAGCGCCGAAATCGTTCAACTCATACGCACCTTCGACGATCTGGCGGCCACCCTGCAAAAACACCAGCATGAACTCGAGCAGCAGAAGTCCGCCCTCGACCAGCATGCCATCGTCAGCATCGCCGACAGGTCGGGCAATATTATTTATGCCAACCAGAAATTCTGCGACATCTCGCAGTATGCTTCCGAGGCATTGATAGGCCAAAACCACCGCATCCTGAACTCAGGCTACCATCCACCGGCATTTTTCCGGGAACTATGGAAAACCATAGGCGCCGGCAAGGTCTGGCAGGGCGAAATCAGGAACCGCAAGCGCGACGGCAGCTTCTACTGGGTCGAAACCACCATCGTGCCGTTCATCGATCACTCCGGCAAGCCGTACCAGTACGTGTCGATCCGTACCGAAATCACCGCGCTCATGATTATGCAGGAGGAATTAAGGCAGGCGCGAGACCGGCTGGAGGCGCGCGTGCAGGAGCGCACGGCTGATCTGCAGCGCAGCTACGACGAGCTGAACCAGATGCATGAGTCGCTGAAGACTGCCCAGACTCAACTGCTGCAGTCGGGAAAAATGGCATCGATAGGGCAACTGGCCGCGGGACTGGCGCACGAGATCAACAACCCCATCGGTTATGTGCATTCCAATCTTGAAACGCTGCATGAGGATCTGGCCGCCCTGCTCGAGATGCTGGCAGCCTACAAAGAAATAGAAAATCTGCTGCCGGCCGACCGCCTGGAGGCGCTGCACCAGCTGCGCCAGCGGATCGACCTCGACTTTCTGGAGCGCGACCTGTCAAAACTGATCCTGCAATGCCGGGACGGCACCACGCGGGTCAAGGCCATCGTGAAAAACCTGCTGGAGTTTTCGCACGCGGATCAGGATAAATGGGAACTCACCGATCTCCACCAGGAGCTGGAAAGCGCGATCACCCTCGCCTCGCATGGGATCAGGCACAAGGCCGAAGTCGTCAAGGCGTTTGGCGACATTCCCAGGATAGAATGCCGGCCGCTGCAGCTCAGTCAGGTATTCATCAACCTGCTGGTGAATGCCGCCCATGCGATCGACCAGCACGGCACGATTACGGTGCGCACCGGAACCCAGGACTCGGGAGTGTGGATCGAGATCGCCGATACCGGCACTGGCATCAGCAGCGAGGATTTACCGCACATTTTCGACCCGTTTTTCACGACCAAGCCGGTCGGCTCGGGCACCGGGCTGGGGCTATCGCTTTCCTACCGCATCGTCCAGGAACACCAGGGACGCCTGACCGTTGACAGCGAAGTGGGCAAAGGAGCTACCTTCCGAATCTGGTTGCCGCTCCGCCAGTCACACGGGGCCTGACCGGAAAATACATTAATCCGCTCACCGCTTACCGTTCACTATTCACCACTCACTATTTTTCATTCACATTTCTTCTAGCTCGCGAGCGCCTTCATCACCTTGTAGAGAGCAGCTTTGGCCTCGAAACCGACACCTGGCACCTCGGGCAGCCTGACATGGCCCTCCTCCACCGGCGTGCCGTCGGCGAAGCCGCCGAACGGCTGGAACACATCGGGATAGGATTCGTTGCCGCCCAAGCCGAGTCCAGCGGCGATGTTGAGCGACATCTGGTGCCCGCCGTGCGGAACGCAGCGGCGCGGCGACCAGCCGTTTTCCCTGAGCATCGCCAGCGTCCGCATGTATTCGACCAGTCCGTACGACAGCGCGCAGTCGAACTGCAGCCAGTCACGGTCGGCGCGCATGCCGCCGTAGCGGATGAGATTGCGCGCGTCCTGCATCGAGAACAGGTTTTCGCCAGTCGCCATCGGTCCCGGATAGTGGTTGGCAAGCTCGGCCTGAAGCTGGAAATCGAGCGGATCGCCCGCCTCTTCGTACCAGAACAAGCCGTACGGCTGCAGCGCTTTCGCGTACTCGACCGCGGTCTTCAGATCGAAACGGCCGTTGGCGTCGACCGCCAGCTTGTCGGCCGAGCCCACGACCTTGATCGCGGCCTCGATGCGTTTCAGGTCGTCGGCCAGCGACTCGCCGCCGATTTTCATCTTGACCACCGAATAGCCGAGATCGAGATACTTTTTCATCTCGTCCTGCAGCGCCGTCAGATTCTTGCCCGGATAGTAATAGCCGCCAGCGGCATAGACGAACACCTTGTCGTCGGCACGGCCAGAGTTGTAGCGCTCGGCGAGCAGGCGATACAACGGCTTGCCTTCGATCTTGGCCACCGCATCCCACACCGCCATGTCGACGACGCCGACCGCGACCGAACGCTCGCCATGACCGCCCGGCTTTTCGTTCGCCATCATGCAGGCCCAGATGCGGTGCGGATCGAGATTGGTGCCGGCGTCGTTGAGCAGCGACTTGGACTCAGCCTCCATGATGCGCGGGATAAAGCGCTCGGAAAGGAGACCACTCTGGGCATAGCGGCCGTTGGAATTGAAGCCGTAGCCGATGATGCGCTTGCCGTTGTTCTCGATGTCGGTGACAACGGCAACCACGCTCGCCGTCATCCTGGAAAAGTCGATAAACGCGTTCCGAATCTCGGAGGCGATCGGCACGTTGGCGGAATGGATTGCGGTGATTTTCATTACTGGATGGTCAATGCCGGAATAGAGGACGCGAAGTGTCTCATCTAACCATAGTTGCGTCAACCTATCTATCAATCCTC
>CAYIRZ010000137.1:0-7804 GCA_964365845.1 uncultured Streptomycetaceae bacterium | reverse complement strand
GTTCCAGGTCGCCAGTTTCATTGCGCCGGCGCAGGGTTGCCGTCAGCGGCGGGTGTGGGCGTTAGTGCCTCAGGCTTGGCACCCGCTGCGGCAGCCGGTTTTGCTGCCGGTTTTACAGGAACCAATGCGGTCTTGGGATAGCCCGCGATGTCGAACGCGGAATCCCAGTCGCTATCGAGATAGCCTCTGAGCTTGTTGCTGCCGACGAATAACAGCGGTATTCCCAGGTCGCCCCCTGACGCTTTCTTGAAAGCGTCGAGATCGGCTTGCGGATCCTTTTCGGTGTAAGGCACCCCGCGGCGATCGAGATGGGCGCGCGCCTTGTCGCAGGCCTCACCGCAGTTGTTTGCCCACAGCGTGACCGGAAAATTTTTCACTGCCAACTGCAGACTGTACGGCAGCGACGAGCTCTGGATGGTACTGCCGCCGAGCTTGCGTTGTTCGACCGATTTTGCGCTGGGCGGAGGCGGAGTGTCGGAATACTGGGTGCGGCCACTCTCGTCCACCCACCGATAAAGCTGGGCGGCGAACAGCGTCGCTGTCGCCGCTGACAATAACATTCCCAATATCACGATTCGCTTCATATCATGCCGCTATGCCTTAACAGCGCGTCGATCGTGGGTTCGCGTCCGCGGAAGGCGATGAAGGATTCGAGGGCGGGGCGGCTGCCGCCGACGCCGAGAATCTCGTTCCAGAAGCGCTGGCCGGTCGCCGGATCGAGCACGCCTTTTTCCTCGAACAGGCTGTAGGCGTCGGCCGACAGCACTTCCGCCCACTTGTAGCTGTAGTAACCCGCCGCATAACCGCCGCCGAAGATATGCGAGAAGTTGTTGGGAAAGCGGTTGTAAGCAGGCGGGATGATCACTGCGATGCGCGAGCGCACTTCGTCGAGCAGCTCGAGCACGGTTTTCGTTCCCGCGGGATCGAAGTCGTAATGCAGGTGCAGATCGAACAGCGAGAACTCGACTTGGCGCACGATTGCCAGTCCGCTCTGAAAGTTTTTAGCTGCCAGCATCTTGTCGAAGAGTTCCCGCGGCAGCGCCTGTCCGTTCTGGACATGGTGTGTCATCGGTACCAGCACATCCCATTCCCAGCAGAAGTTTTCCATGAACTGGCTCGGCAGCTCGACGGCGTCCCATTCGACGCCATTGATTCCCGATACGCCCAGGTAATCGACGCGGGTCAGCAGATGGTGCAGGCCGTGGCCGAATTCATGGAACAGGGTAATGACTTCGTCGTGCGTGAACAGCGCCGGCCTGCCACCGACGGGCGCGGAGAAGTTGCAATTGAGATAGGCGACCGGCGTTTGCACGTCGCCATTTTTGCGCCGCCGCGTGATCGCCTCGTCCATCCACGCGCCGCCACGCTTCGAAGGCCGGGCGTAGAGGTCGATATAGAAACGCCCAACGAGAGCGCCGTTGCGATCATGGAGAGCATAGAAGCGCACGTCGGGATGCCATGTCGGCGCTTCAGCCGGCGTAATGGTCAAACCGTAGAGCGTTTCGATCAGCTTGAACATGCCGGGCAGCACTGTCGTTTCCGGGAAATACTGTTTCACTTCCTGATCGGAAAAGGCATAACGCGCAATGCGCAGCTTCTCCGAGGCGTAGGCGAGGTCCCATGCTTCGATCTGGTCGAGGCCGAGTTCCTTGCGCGCAAATTCGCGGACCTCCTCGAGGTCGCGTTTGGCATAGGGCTCGGCACGCGCTGATAATTGTTCAAGAAAATCAATAACTTGCTTTGGCGACTCGGCCATTTTCGGCTCGAGCGAGTACTCGGTGTAGTTATTGAATCCCAGCAATCGCGCCATTTCCTGCCGCAGCTGGACGATCTCGCTGATAAGAGGCGTGTTGTCCCAGTCGGGCGCGCCGAACTCGGAAGCGCGCGTGACATAAGCGTGATACATGAGTTCGCGCAGGCTGCGGTGGTCGGCATACTGCAGCACCGGCATATAGGACGGCGCGTGCAACGTGAATTTCCATCCCGACTTGCCTTCGGCTTGCGCCGCTTCACGCGCCGCCTGCAACACGTCTTCCGGGATGCCGGCGAGTTCTTTTTCGGCGGTCACGTAATGGGCAAACGCATTGGTGGCATCGAGCAGGTTGTCGCCGAAGCGCGACGACAATTGCGACAAGCGCTCGCGGATCGCCATGAAGCGCGCTTTCTTATCGTCCGGCAGATCGGCGCCGCCGCGACGGAAATCGCGCAGCTCGTTCTTGATGATCTTGCGCTGCGCGTGCGCGAGCGCTGCAAATCCGGTGTCGGCGTGCAGCGCCTTGAACTTCCTGAACAACCCCTGGTGCTGGGACAGTTCGCTGTAGTACTGCGTGATCCTGGGCAGATTGGCATTATAGGTTTCGCGCAATTCCGGGCTGTTCATCACCGCGTTGAGATGCCCGACCTGACCCCAGGCGCGTCCAAGCCGCTCGTTGGCGTCCTCGAACGGCTCCACGAAATCGCGCCATGTCGCCGCTACGTCATCGGCCGTCAGGCGCTCGATCAGAGCGCGGTTTTCCTGCAACAGTTGATCGACCGCCGGCGTGACATATTCCGGCTTGAAATCGGCAAAACGGGGTAGTCCCGAAAAATCGAGCAGAGGGTTCATGGCAACAGGATTCAGAAAATTCAGGATTCAGTAGGATACCGGAACGGCGACAGAGTTCCAGCTGCGGATTTACCTCTGTGAATTAAGCTAAATAGCCGGTGGCTATTTAGCTTCGTAGACGACCTGGCCTTCGACGAGGGTATAACGAACTTTGCCTTTCAGCTCAGAACCGAGATAAGGCGTGTTTTTGCCCTGGCTTTTCAATGCGGAGGGCTCGATTTTCCAGTAACGCTCGGGATCAAAGATGCAGATATCGGCGGCAGCGCCGGCTGGCAGATGGCCGGCGTTGATATTGAGAACGCGCGCCGCATCCGAGGTGATTTTCGCGAGCGCTGCCGGCAGCGCTATACCGTTCTCCTCGGCCCATTTCAGGGTGAGCGGCAGCAGCAACTCAAGCCCGGTGGCTCCGACTTCGGCTTCGGCGAAAGGCAGTTGCTTGACGTCCTCGTCGACGGGTGAATGATCCGAGCAGATCGCGTCAATCGTGCCGTCGGCAAGCGCCTGGCGCAACGCGTCGCGATCGCGCGCGCTCCTCAGCGGTGGCGTGAGGTAACAGTTGGGATTGAAATAGCCGATGTCCATCTCGGAAAGATGCACGTGATGGATGGCGACATCGCAGGTGACGGGGATGCCCAGACGCTTGGCCTGGCGGACCATATCGACGCCTTCGGCACTGGAGAGCCGGCACAGGTGGACTTTGGCTCCGGCCTCGCGCGCCAGCAGCAGGATGATGGACAGCGCGGCGGTTTCCGCGCACACCGGAATCGCCGGCAGGCCGAGCCGGGTCGCGACCTGGCCGTCGTGGGCAACGCCGTGATGCGCCAGCGTTGCGTCTTGCGGGCGCAGCCACACGCTGAAGCCGAACGTCGCGGCGTACTGCAGGCCGCACAGCAGCACGTGATTGTCGTTGATGACGGCATCGGCCTGCGAGAATGCGACGCAACCGGCGTCGACGAGTTCCGCCATTTCGGTCAGCCGCTCGCCCTTGAGCGCCTGGGTCAGCGCCCCGATCGGATAAACATGCGCCTGGTTGAGATTTTTGGCGCGAAATTTGAGCATTTCCACCAGCCCGGGCTCATCCAGCGGCGGATCGGTGTCGGGCGGGCAGGCGAGGCTGGTGACGCCGCCGGCAATCGCCGCTTCCATTTCCGATTCCAGCGTTGCCATGTATTCAAAGCCGGGTTCGCGCAGCCGCGCGGCGAGATCGATCAGGCCGGGGCACACGATCAGCCCCGAGGCATCGATCACGCGGTTGGCGGTGAAGTCTTTGGGGGCCTCGCCTATCGCGACGATCCTGCCGGCGGCAATGAACAAGTCCTGGCGGGCATCGATGCCGTTTTTAGGATCGATCAGCCGGCCATTTTTGATGTGTATCTTCATGTCAAATTCTTGATCAGTTTCCCGCCAGGATGCTCATCACCGCCATGCGGATCGCGATGCCGAACGTGACTTGCGGCAAAATCACCGATTGCCTGCCATCGGCGACGCTGGAGTCGATTTCGACGCCGCGGTTCATCGGGCCCGGGTGCAGCACGATGGCGTCGGGCCTGGCGAGGGCAAGCTTGTCATCGGTAAGCCCGTAGTACTTGTAAAACTCCTGCGCCGAAGGCAGCAGCGGCCCCTGCATGCGTTCGTTCTGCAGCCGCAGCATCATCACCACATCGACGTCCTTCAGCCCTTTGCGCATTTCGTGATAGACATGCACGCCGAGGTTCTCGACATGGCTGGGCAGCAGGGTCTTGGGGCCGATGACCCGGATCTCCGGGCACCCCAGCGTGGTCAAGGCGTGGATTTGCGAACGTGCGACGCGCGAATGCAGGATGTCCCCGACGATCGCCACCCGCAGTTTCGAGAAATCCTTTTTGTAATGGCGGATGGTGAACATGTCGAGCAGCCCCTGCGTCGGATGCGAATGACGGCCATCCCCGGCATTGATGACATGGATTTCGGAGGCGACGTGGCGCGCGATCAGGTGGGGTGCGCCACTCGCGGCGTGGCGCACGACGAACATATCGGCGTTCATGGCGGCAAGATTCGCCACCGTGTCGAGCACGCTCTCCCCCTTGCTTTGCGAGGACAGGTTGATCGCAAGATTGATGACGTCGGCGGACAGCCGCTTGGCGGCAATCTCGAAAGTGGTGCGCGTGCGCGTGCTGGGCTCGAAAAACAGGTTGAATACCGACTTGCCGCGCAACAGCGGCACTTTCTTCACTTCGCGCTGGGTGACGCCAACGAAGGATTTCGCGGTATCGAGGATTTGCCACAGAATTTCCGCCGGCAGCCCCTCGAGAGTAAGCAGGTGATGCAGTTCGCCGTTTTTGTTGAGCTGCGGATTGGCCGGATCAAGCCACATGCTGGTCCTCGCTCAACGCCAGGCTGAGGCGCCCGTCGCTGTCCCGTTTCAGTTCGATGTTGTGGTTGGGCGCGACCGTTATGGGTGCCCCCAGAAACTGGGCGGCGACCGGCAGTTCGCGCCCGCCACGGTCGACCAGCGCCGCCAGCCGGATGCTCGCGGGGCGTCCGTAGTCGAACAACTCGTTCATCGCAGCGCGTATGGTGCGCCCGGTGTAAAGCACGTCGTCGACCAGAATCAGGTGACGGCCTTCGACCTCGAACGGAATGTCGGAAGTCTTGACGTCGCGATGCAGCCCTATTTTTTCGTAGTCATCGCGGTAGAACGATACGTCGAGCGTTCCAAGAGGGACTTTGAGCTTGAGGTCACGGTGCAGGCGCTGGGCGAGCCAGACGCCGCCGGTATGAATGCCGATCAAGCCAGTCTCGGGCCCGACTTCGGGCCGCATCTGATCGGTGAGCGCCTTGAGCAGCTGCTCGGCGTCGGGTAGCGGGGTGCCCGGCATGGTTTTTAAGTTTTGGCCTGGCGCGTACAGTACCACATTTGGCGCCCGGGCTTAAGGGGTCGCATCGTTTTTATTTCGCGCGGATGCAAGGTAAGCCGCCAGAATTTCCCGCGCCGCGGCCTGGTCGAGTGCGGCCTTGAGCCTGGCGCCGCGCGCTCCGGCGTCACGCAGAGCGGTCTCGGCTGCGCGCGAAGTCAGCCGCTCATCCACGAGATGGGTGCGAATGCCGAAACGTCCTTCGAGGCGTTGCGCAAAACGGCGGCACAGCCGGCTTATTTCGTGCTCGGTGCCGTCGGCGTGAGCGGGCAATCCGACTACCAGGCATATTGGCCGCCATTCCTCGATCAAGGCCCCGATGGCGGCGAAGCGCGAGCGGTTGTCGGAGGCCGTGATGGTGGTGAGGGGATGGGCGTGGCCGGTTTCGGTATCGCCGACCGCGACGCCGGTGCGTTTTTCGCCGAAGTCGAACGCCAAAACCGTGCCGGTTTTGGCGTTATGGGTGACGAGTGATGGGTGATGGGCGGGTTTCAACGTTGAGTTAATGTTTTGCTCATCACGCATTACCCATTACCGCCCTTATGCATGCCCCGCCTGTTCGGACAAATTGGCGTAATCGACACCGAGCAGGCCCATGGCTGCCGGCAATTTTTCCTCGGCAAGCAGTTCGAAAATCACTTCGGGAGTGGCCGGCACCGTGAGCCAGGCATTTTGCGCGAGCTCATGCTCGAGCTGGCCTGGCGCCCACCCGGCGTAACCCAGTGTCATCAGCATCTGCCGCGGGCCATCACCGCGGGCCACCGCCTGCAGGATGTCTTTCGATGTGGTCAGTCCCATTTCCGGGCTCACGGCAAGCGTGGACTGCCACTGCCCGAGCGGCATGTGCAGCACGAAACCGCGATCGGTCTGTACCGGCCCGCCGTAATGCACCGGGACCGAGTTGAGGACGCCGGAGTCAAAGGGGATGCCGATCTGCTCCAGCAGATCGTGCAGATTCATTGCGATCGGCCGGTTTACCACTACCCCCAGCGCGCCCTGATCGTTGTGCTCGCAAATGAAAGTCAGGGTTTTGGAAAAATGAGGATCGACCATGTTAGGCATGGCGATCAGAAAGTGCTGGGTAAGGTTAACTTTTTGCATTGAACTGATATTGTAAATCCGGGATACCCCCTCCACAATTGAAATAAATCCCTGCATCTAACCAAGGACCTGCATGTCGACTGGCGCTGGGGAGAGCGCTATTTTGCGGACCATCTCAACGATTACGACCTCGCCGCCAACAACGGCGGCTGGCAGCCGGCGGCCTCCGCCGGCTGCGACGCGCAGCCCTATTTCCGCCAGAATGCCGGGGTGAAAATCACGAATATCGTGAACAGTTCAAGTCGTCCGGCCAGCATGGCGATGGTGCATATCCAAGTCTGGAAATCCGTAAGTATCGCGTAAGTCGTCGCCGGGCCGACCAGATTCAGGCCCGGCCCGGTGTTGTTGATGCTGGCGATCACTGCCGAGAACGCGGTGACGAAGTCGAGCCCGGAGGCAAGCAGCAGGAAGGTCATTGCGGTAACGCTCGCGCCGTAAAGCGACATGAAGGCGAGCACGGCAAACACAATTCGATTCGGGATAACTTGCCCCGAAATTTTTACCGGCACCTGGGCTTGGGGGTGGATCAGCTTCACCATTTCGCGCAAGCCCTGCAGGAACAGCAGCTGCGCGCGTATCATCTTGATGCCGCCGCCGGTCGAGCCCGAGCTCGACGCGAAACAGCACAGGAACAGCATCCACAGCGGCGCGAATACCGGCCACAGATTGAAGTCGACGCTTGAAAAACCGGTGGTGGTGGCGATGGATACCACGTTAAAGCTCGCGTGGCGCAGCGCCGTGAAGAAATCGCCATAGATGCCGTGTAGCTTGAGATAGAACGTGATTCCGAGGCAGCTCAGCAGCGTGACGGCGACAAACCACCGTGCCTCGGGATCGGTTTTGTACGGCCCCAGGCTTTTTTGCCGCCATGCGACGAAGTGGGTGGCAAAATTGATTCCGGCAAGCAGCATGAAAATGATGGCGACCATCTCGATGGCCGGCGAATTAAAGTAGCCGAAGGAGGCGTCGTGCGTCGAAAAACCACCCAGCCCCATGGTGGAAAAGCTGTGGCAAACCGCATCGAACCAGGTCATGCCGGCCAGGCGGAAGCTGATTACGCACATGACGGTGATTCCAAAGTACACCAGCCACAGGCCTTTAGCGGTCTCGGTGATGCGCGGCGTGAGCTTGGCGTCCTTCATGGGGCCCGGCGTCTCGGCCTTGTAGAGCTGCATGCCGCCGACGCCCAGCAGCGGCAGGATCG
>CAYIRZ010000136.1:0-7878 GCA_964365845.1 uncultured Streptomycetaceae bacterium | reverse complement strand
CAAAGGGTTTCGACACGTAAAGCTTCTTTATTAAGCAGCCTGTCGCCGAAGCATCGATCAACAGCGATTCGTTAACGCTACGCGTTCCGGTGAATGGCGCCAAGTCCGACAGGCTGCTAACGCAACGGCTTGCGCAGGTGCACCGGCTCGCGCCGCATGCGGGCGCGAATCCAGAGGTTGAGCATCTCGACCGCAACCGCGAACGCCATTGCGAAGTAGATATAGCCCTTCGGGATGTGGAAACCCCAGCCTTCGCCAATGAGGGCGACACCGACCAGGATGAGGAAGGAGAGCGCCAGCATTTTGATGGTCGGGTGGCGGTCGACGAATTCGCCGATCGGTCCCGCCGCGACCAGCATGACGCCCACGGCGGCAACGATCGCGATCACCATGATCGCGACCTCGTCCACCATGCCCACCGCCGTGATCACCGAGTCCAGCGAGAACACGATGTCGATGACGGCGATCTGCGCGATGACCGCGCCGAAAGTCGTGACGGCGGCGACCGCTTGACTTCCCTCCTCCTCGCCTTCGAGGGAATTGTGGATTTCATGCACGCTCTTCCACAGCAGGAACAGGCCGCCGCCGATCAGGATCAGATCGCGTCCGGACACCGCCTTGCTGAGCATCGAGAACAGCGGCTCGGTCAGGGTCATCAGCCAGGTGAGCGAGAGCAGCAAGCCGATACGCGTCAGCATGGCGAGCGCGAGACCGATGGTGCGCGCTTTCGCGCGCTGGTGCTCGGGAAGACGGCCGCACAGTATCGAAATAAAGATGATGTTGTCGACGCCCAGCACGATTTCAAGCAGCGTCAGTGTCGCGAGCGCCAGCCAGGCGTGCGGATCAGCAAGCCATTCCATGATGTATCTCCAATCGTATCGTTCTATTCACCAGCCGCTGAAACGCTCCCACACCGCCTCGATCCCGGCGCCACCATTCACCACGTGATAACGCGCGTGCTGCGCGGCAGTAGCGCAGGCATGGTTGGGCAGGATGCGCAACGGGGTGCCTATGGAAAAACGCGCAAGGTCGATGGCGCCCCCGTTCCGATTGGCGATGATGCCGTGCTCCTGGTTGGTATCGGCGACGATGAGATCGGGAATCGGGCGGCCTTGCGCATCGCATACCAGGCCGTAGCCCTGGTCGATCCACTGCTTCGCGGTGCCGCGGTCGCGCGACAGCGCCATCCAGCCGGCGTCGGTGATAATCCAGTTTTTCTCCGGCTGGTGACCGATCACGGCGGCAAGCACCGAAACCGCGATATCGTCGGTCCGGCACACGCCCAGTCCCGCCATGACCAGGTCGAAGAACATGTAGACACCGGCGCGCACCTCGGTGACGCCGTCGAGATTTTCCGCATACGTCGCGGTCGGCGTCGAACCGACGCTCACCACCGGGCATGGCAACCCCGCACTCTTGAGGTCTTCGGCGCAGCGCACCACCGCCGCGCGCTCCTGCTCGGCCATGGCGAGAATCGCGGCCGTCGATTTGCAGTTGTAGGAATCGCCGGCGTGCGTCATCACGCCGCGCAGCGTCGTCCCGCGTTCCATGTCGAGGACGCGCCCGATCTCGAGCAGGGTCTCATCGCCCGGCCGGATGCCCGAACGATGGCCGTCGCTGTCGATCTCGATCAGCGCCGGGATATCCATGCCGCGCGCCCGGCCTTGCGCGGCAACCGCCCGCGCCGCCGCGACGTTGTCGAGGATGAGGGTGATGTCGGCGCCCTGCTTGCGCAGCGCCGCGACGTGGTCGAGCTTGTTGGGCACGATGCCGACCGCGTAGAGAATGTCCTTGATGCCCTGCGCGAAGAACTGCTCCGCCTCCTTGAGGGTGGAAACCGTGATGCCGCCCGGCTGCCCGGCCAGCGCCAGACGCACGACGTCTATCGACTTCGCCGTCTTGACGTGGGGGCGCAGGTTGACGCCGAGGCGCGACAGGTGATCGCGCATGCGCGCGATATTGCGTTCGACACGGCCGCGATCGAGGATCAGCGCCGGCGTCTCAAGATCGGAAAGTTTCATCTGCGGAGCGGTCCCGTAAAATTTCGCATGTATTATATAGAACCCGCGCCGACCGCACCGGCGCAGCGACCACGAAAAGAGGACAGGAAATGAGCGTGCAGTTCGAACAGCCTCAACAATGGGTGGGCAGGAAGGAAAGCAAAACGGATACCGCGGCCGCGTGGCCGGTCATTGCGCTTGCCGCCACGCTCGACCGTCACGACCCGGAGCCCGTGCACGGAGACTCCATCCCGCCGGGCTGGCACTGGCTGTACTTTCTTGAAGCCAAGCCCGCATCGGAACTGGGGCCGGATGGGCACCCCAGACGCGGCGGATTCCTGCCGCCGGTGCCGCTGCCGCGCCGCATGTGGGCAGGCGGCCGTATCGAATTCCGGCGCGCGCTCAAGGTGGGCGAAACGCTCCGGCGCGACTCGGAAATCATTTCGGTCGAGCCCAAGCAGGGCAAAAGCGGCAGCCTGGTTTTTGTCACCGTGCGCCATACGGTGCATGCTGCCGCCAACGACATCGCGGTGGTCGAAGAACACGACATCGTCTATCGCGAAGCGTCCAGACCCGGCGATCCGCCGGCGCCAGGCAAGCCTGCTCCGCAGTCCGCGGCGTGGCGACGCGAGATCACCCCCGATCCGGTACTGCTGTTCCGCTTTTCCGCCCTGACCTTCAACGGTCACCGCATCCATTACGATCTCGATTACAGCAGGCACGAGGAAAACTATCCCGGCCTGATCGTGCATGGTCCGCTGCAGACTATCCTGATGCTCGACCTGTGCCGCCGGCACGACCAACGCCCGGTAAAAAAGCTCGACTACCGTGCCGTGCATCCGGTATTCCACACCGAGAGTTTCACGGTCAACGGCAACCCGGATGCCGACGGCTCAAAAGCGGAATTATGGACGGCGAACGCCGCGAGCAATTATGCGATGACGGGAACCGCATACTTTTGACACGGCCATTCTGGAATCGCTCGGAGCGCAATAACCGATCTTCTTATCCGCTCACCACCCCGATTCGCGTTCGGGCGTCGCCGTGATTTTGTGGATGCTCAGGTCGGAGCCATTGAACTCTTCCTCCTGGTCCAGCCTGATGCCGACGATGGCCTTCAGTGCGCCGTATACAATCGCGCCACCAACAAGCGCCACCCCGATGCCGAGCAGCGTGCCGAGCAGCTGCGACATGAACGTCACGCCGCCGAGCCCGCCCAGGCTCTTGAGTCCGAAAATCCCAGCCGCAATGCCGCCCCAGGCACCGCATAGGCCGTGCAACGGCCACACGCCGAGCACGTCGTCGATCTTCAGGCGGTTTTGGGTCAGCGTAAACATGTAGACAAACAGCCCGCCGGCAATGCCCCCGGTCGCCAGCGCGCCGATCGGATGCATGATGTCGGATCCCGCGCAGACCGCGACCAGCCCGGCGAGCGGGCCATTGTGCACGAAACCGGGATCATTCCGGCCGGCCGCGAGTGCGGCAATGATGCCTCCCGCCATCGCCATCAGCGAATTCACCGCCACCAGGCCGCTGATCTTGTCGATAGTCTGTGCCGACATCACGTTGAAGCCGAACCAGCCGACCGACAGCACCCAGGCGCCGAGCGCCAGAAACGGGATGCTCGACGGCGGATGCGCGCTGACGGTACCATCCTTGCCATAGCGCCCGCGGCGCGCGCCGAGCAGCAGCACCGCCGCAAGCGCAATCCAGCCGCCCACTGCATGCACCACCACCGAGCCGGCGAAGTCATGAAACTTGGCGCCGGCAACGGCTTCCAGCCAAGCCTGCACGCCATATTTGTCGTTCCATGCGATGCCTTCGAAAAACGGATAGACGAAGCCGACGATGAGCGCCGTCGCCATCAGTTGCGGGTTGAACCTGGCGCGCTCGGCAATGCCGCCGGACACGATCGCCGGTACCGCCGCGGCAAAGGTGAGCAGGAAGAAAAACTTGGTCAGCTCATAGCCGCTTTTCGCGGCAAGCGTTTCGGCGCTCGCGAAAAAACTGACGCCATAGGCCACTGCGTAGCCGATGAAAAAATAAGCAATCGTGGAAACCGCGAAGTCGCAGAGTATCTTGACCAGCGCATTGACCTGGTTTTTCTTGCGCACCGTGCCCAATTCGAGAAAAGCGAAGCCGGCATGCATGGCTAACACCATGATGGCGCCGAGCAGAATAAATAGCGTATCGCTGCTTATTTTTAGAGTTTCCATATTGCCCCCTTGAGTTAAACTTTGTTTCCAAAAGCAAAATGCATTCCTAAAACTTAATATACTGATCTTATTGTATTTTTTATTTTTTACTAGAAAAAATAATCGATAATCGCACCAATATAGGACATTACGTTCAAAATAGGCACTGTCATGGTGCATTTATATCAACCCACATAAATGCGGCCTTAAAGTGACATAGAGTCGTGTTCAGGTCCCGTCCGTAAGCCATTGAGAGATTTACAGCTTACGGTTATAGTCAAATTAACATGGCCATAGCGAAAGCAATTCCCCAACCCCAGGCGGACCGCCGGCTCGACCTGCAGCAAGTCCTGGCCGACCTTGTCGCCGATCAACTGGTACCCCAGGAAGCCGCGGATCAGCTCCTTAAAGACCGCCGCATCAGCCAGAGCGATGTCCATCCGCTGGTGGTGATTGCCGACCAGAAATGGAAGGATCCGCGCCAGCCGAAAAAACTGCTGCACCTGGAAGCACTGACGCAATGGCTGGCGGAAAAAGTCGGCCTGCCCTACCTGCACATCGATCCGTTCAAGATCGATTTCGCCACGGTGACCAAGGTGATGTCGAACGCCTATGCCGAAGGCTACCGCATCCTGCCGGTGAGCGTTACCACGCGCGAAGCGACCATCGCCACCTGCGAACCCCATGTGCATGAATGGGAAGACCAGCTGCGGCAAGTGCTGCGCCTCGACATCAAGCGCGTCATCGCCAACCCGCTCGACATCCAGAGCTATCTCGTCGAATTCTATAATCTGGCGCGCTCGGTCAAGGGCGCCACCAAGAAGGACAAGGGTGCTTATAACGAGATCGCCAATTTTGAGCAGCTGGTGCAGTTGGGGCGCAGCGGCAAACTCGACGCCAACGATCAGCACATCGTCCACATTTGCGACTGGCTGTTCAACTACGCGTTCGATCAGCGCGCCAGCGACATCCATCTCGAGCCGCGCCGTGACGTTTCCAACGTGCGCTTCCGCATCGACGGCGTGCTGCACCAGGTCTACCAGATTCCGACGCCGGTGATGGGGGCCATGACCAGCCGCATCAAGGTGCTGGGCCGCATGGACGTGGTCGAAAAGCGCCGGCCGCAGGATGGCCGGCTCAAGACGGTCACGCCCGACGGCGAAGAAGTGGAACTCAGGCTATCCACCATGCCCACCGCCTTCGGTGAAAAACTGGTGATGCGGATTTTTAATCCCGAAAACCTGGTCAAGGACTACCGCGAACTCGGTTTCTCCGAAGAAGACGAGCGCAAATGGAACCAGATGGCGAACCAGCCGCACGGCATCATTCTGGTGACCGGCCCGACCGGCTCGGGCAAGACGACGACGCTCTACTCCACCCTCAAGCAACTGGCAGTGCCGGAAGTCAACGTCTGTACTGTCGAAGACCCGATCGAAATGATCGAGCCTACCTTCAACCAGATGCAAGTGCAGAACGCGATCGGCGTCGATTTCGCGGGAGGTATCCGCACGCTGATGCGCCAGGACCCGGACATCATCATGGTCGGCGAGATCCGCGACCTCGAAACCGCCGACATGGCCATTCAGGCGGCACTCACCGGCCACCTCGTGCTGTCAACACTGCACACCAATGACGCACCGGCTGCGATCACGCGGCTCCTCGACATCGGCGTGCCGCCCTATCTGCTGCAATCGACCATTCTCGGCGTGATGGCGCAGCGCCTGGTGCGCACGCTATGCCCGCATTGCAAGGAGAAGCACGCCCTCGACGACTCGGCATGGGATACGCTGGTCGCGCCGTGGAAAGCCGCCAAACCGAAGGACAACACTTATATCGGCAAGGGCTGCCTCGAATGCCGCATGACGGGCTACATGGGACGCATGGGCATCTATGAAATGATGGTGATGTCCCCCGATCTGCGCAAAATCGTCACCGACGCAACCAATCTCGAAGCCTTGCGCGACCAAGCTTACAAGGAAGGCATGAAACCGCTCAGGATCAGCGGCGCGATGAAAATCGCGGCTGGCTTCACCACTATCGACGAAGTAATGAAAGTCGCGCCGCCGCCGACCGGCGACCGGCGGCAGCAATCGCGCTGAAAGCGGTAAGCGGTAAGCCGATTAAAGCGCTTCGAGGCAGTTCGCAGTTTGCCTTTACCGCTCACCGCTTACGGGGTAAGTCTCACCGATCGCCGTACACTCATGTCTCAGCGATCGCCGTACAGTTGAAGTAAGGTTTTGGCTTTTTATAAGGTATCGCCCTGGCTAAAAATCGCGCATTGAACAAAGACGTCGAGAGATGGTGCGCTTGGTGCGCTCGGGCAAGAGTATGCACCTGGTAGCGGACCGTTTGCGCATCGGTGTTAGCACAGTGGCACTGTGGGTCGGACGCGCCAAAGGCCGCCGACTGGACGGCGTGGACCTCTCCGATCGCTCGCCGGGTTGCGTGCGCGGCTGGAACCGCGTGACGACGAGCGTTGAGCAGCGCATTGCTGAGTTGCGCAAGACGCTGCGCGAGGAAAGCATCTTGGGGGAATACGGGGCGACGGCGATTCAAATAGCGCTCCAGGCTGAGATGCGCTCGCCCGCGCCCTCGATTGCCACCATCAACCGGGCGCTGTCGCGCCAAGGGCTGCAAGACGCCGCACGCCGCATACGACGGGCCGCCCCGCCCAAGGGCTGGTATCTGCCGGCGGTGGCCGCCGGCGAAGCGGAACTTGACAGCTTTGATCTGATTGAGGAACTGAAGATCGCCAACGGCCCCTTGATCTGGGTGCTCAACGGCACCTCGCTGCATGGCGGGTGGGTCGATTCCTGGCCCCTTGAGCAGGCCACTGCCAAGCTCGTGCTCGAGTGCATGCTTAAGCGTTGGCAGCGCGAGGGGTTGCCCGCGTATGCCCAATTCGACAACGGGACACAGTTCCAGGGCGCGCACCAATTTGCTGACGCCGTCGGTCGGGTGAGCCGCCTGTGCTTGGCACTGGGAGTGACCCCGGTATTTGCCCCGCCGCGCGAACCCGGATTCCAGAACGCCATCGAAGGGTTTAACGGCCTGTGGCAGGCGAAGGTCTGGCAGCGCTCGAAGTTCAAGGATATTGCCCAGGTCAACGCGGCCAGCGCACGCTATGTGAGGGCGCATCGTGCGCGCAGCGGTGCCAGGCGGGAACGGGCGCCTCAGCGTCGCGCTATGCCGCCGAACTTCAGCCTCAATCTGAACGCTAAGCTCACAGGCACTATGATCTTCCTGCGCCGCACCGACGAACATGGCCGGGCCCATCTGCTCGGCCAGACCTTTGAAATCTGTGCGCGCTGGGCTCATCGCTTAGTCCGATGCGAAGTTGACTTCACCCAACAACGTATTTGCTTCTATGCGTTGCGCCGTAGGGATCCTGCCGATCAACCGCTGCTTCATGAGCTGCCTTACCAACGTGAACATAAACCCTTTTATGGTGCACTATGACTGTTCTGCGATCGCTGAGACTTGGTAACGTTAACGTCAAAAAACTGTTCTGCGATCGCTGAGACTTACCCGCTTACGGCTCACCGCTTCTCATGAAAGACACCCTCCAGCCCGGCCTCGCTTTCCAGTTCAAGTTTACAGTTCCGTCCACCAAGACCGTCCCCTGTCTCCTGACGTTTCCCCGGCTTTTCATGTTCGTAATCCGAGTCGTTCATTGAGCACCT
>CAYIRZ010000135.1:5355-7882 GCA_964365845.1 uncultured Streptomycetaceae bacterium | reverse complement strand
CCGCCGGAGTGGAAACAGCATGTCCGCGACAAGGACGCCGAAGAAAAGCTGCTCGACCGTTTCCGCGACCCGGCCGACCCGCTGCGATTCGTGATCGTCACGTCCAAACTGCTGACCGGTTTCGACGCGCCGGTGCTGCAGGTGATGTATCTCGACAAGCCGATGAAGGACCACAACCTGCTGCAGGCAATCTGCCGCACCAACCGCACCCTCGGCCAGGAAAAAACCCACGGCCTGATCGTGGACTATATCGGCATTTTCGACGACGTGGCGCGGGCGCTCGACTTCGACGAGAAAGCCGTGCAGCAGGTGGTGTCCAACATCGACGAACTGCGCAAGGCGCTGCCGGTGCAGATGCAGAAATGCACAGCGTTCTTCCCCGGCGTGGATCGATCGGTGGGCGGCTACGAGGGCCTGATGGCTGCGCAGCAATGTCTGCCCAATAACGAAGTGCGCGACAAGTTCGCTGCGGAGTATTCGGTGCTCGGCACCATCTGGGAGGCGCTGTCGCCTGACCCGTGCCTGGGCCCCTACGAGAAGGACTACCGCTGGCTCACGCAGGTGTACGAATCGGTGAAGCCGCCCAGTGGCAACGGCAAACTCCTGTGGCACGCGCTCGGCGCGAAAACCGTCGAATTAATAAATGAAAACATACACTTGGAATCCGTGCGCGATGACATCGAGACGCTGGTGCTCGATGCGCAGGTGCTCGAAGAAATCCTCTCCGACACCGAGCCCAGCAAGCGCGCCAAGGAAGTCGAGATCAAACTCATCGCCCGCCTGCGCAAGCATCTCGGCAATCCGAAATTCACCGCCCTGGGCGAGCGGCTGGAGAAAGTGAAAGAGCGCCACGAGCAGGGCCTGCTCACGAGCCTGGAGTTCCTGAAGCAAATTCTTGAAATCGCCAAGGAAGTCGTCGAAGCGGAAAAGGAAACCGACCCCGAGGAGGAGCGCGACCGTGCGAAGGAAGCGCTGACCGAACTTTTCACCGAAGCCAAGACCGGCAACACCCACCTCATCGTCGAACGCATCGTGGCCGACATCGACGACATTGTGAAAAAGGTGCGCTTCCCCGACTGGCAGCGCACCTCACAAGGCGAGCGTCTCGTGCAACGAGAACTGCGCAAAACCCTGCTCAAGTACAAGCTGCACACGGATCAAGATTTGTTCGATAAAGCTTATAGCTATATTCGTCAGTACTATTGACGAGACGCCGGTCTAGAATCGGCTTCACCCGCGCCCTCTTGAGGCGCCAATAAAAAAAGAGGAGAAAGACATGCGCAACCCGTTTCTTCATGCCGCTTTTCTGGCGATGCTCGCGGCGCCTGCGGCGAACGCCGCGACGGCGCAAGGCGCGCCGGCAGGCGCCTATCCCGACAAACCGCTGCGGCTCATCGTGCCGTTCCCGCCGGGCGGCGGCAACGACATCCTGGCGCGCGCCGTGGGACAACGCCTCGTCGAAGTGCTCGGGCAACAGGTCGTGGTGGACAATCGCGGCGGCGCGGGCGGCGCGATCGGCGCAACCCTTGCGGCTGCCGCTGCGCCGGACGGCTATACGCTGTTTCTCGGCAGCGTCGGCAATCTCGCCCAAACTCCGGCGCTCAAGGATAATCTTCCCTATAACCCGGTCCGGGATTTCGCACCCGTAAGCCTGGTCGCAACGTCCTCCTTCATCCTGGCCGTCAACCCGGGGGTAGCAGCGAAATCGGTGCGAGAACTCATCGCGCTGGCGAAAGCGAGTCCCGGCAAACTCAATTACGCCTCCGCGGGAACGGGTTCGTCCCTGCATATGGCGGGGGAGTTGTTCAAGCACGCGACCGGCACGGACATGCTGCATGTCCCTTACAAAGGCACCGGGCCCGCGATGACCGATCTCATCGGTGGCAGGGTGCAGCTCATTTTCAGCACCATGCCGCCGGCGCTGCCGCACGTAAAATCGGGCAAGCTGCGCGCGCTCGGCGTCACCACCGCAAAACGCGCGGCCGCCGCGCCGGAGGTGCCGACCATCGCCGAGTCGGGCGTGAAAGGTTTCAATGTGGCCAACTGGCAAGGCATTCTGCTGCCGGCGAAGACCCCGGGCGCGATAGTGCGCAAGCTGAACCGCGATCTGCTGGCGACGCTCAAGCTGCCGGGCATGGCCGAGACGCTCGCCGCACAGGGGCTGGAGCCCGCCGGCAGCACGCCCGAGGAGTTTGGCGCGCTGATCAAAGCGGAGATCGCGAAATATACGCAAGTGGTGAAGGCGGCCGGCATCCACGTCGATTGATCCGCGCCGGCGGACTGCCGCGATTTAAATGCACTCCGGTTTACCATCCGGATTCGGAACGCCATCACCAATCTGAAGGAAGGAGACCCGCATGCCTTACGCGACCGCACGCGACGGAACGAAGCTCTACTACGAGGAAACCGGCAAGGGCACGCCTATCGTGTTCGTGCACGAGTTTTCCGGCGACCACCGCAGCTGGGAGGCGCAGATGCGCTACTTCGGGCGCCGCTACCGCTGCATCGCCTTCAACGCGCGCGGTTA
>CAYIRZ010000135.1:0-5255 GCA_964365845.1 uncultured Streptomycetaceae bacterium | reverse complement strand
CAGACCCAGGCATCCGTGGCGGCGTAGGTCATCTGCGCCGCGGACAGTTGCGGCGCGGCCCAGTTCGAGGTGCGGGCGCCTTTGGGAATCCGGCACTCAAGGAAAATCCCCGCGAGATTGCGCACGCCGGACTGGCCGTGGCCGCCGCGGCGCGCGACCACGCCCAGATCGAGCACATTGTTCTCGATGAATGGAAACAGCAGTTTGAGTTGGCGCAGATCGTGCGCCAGCGCCACGCCGGCCTTGACGATGCGCGGCGCCGCCAGTAGCTCGGCGAGCACCGGGAACACATCCAGGCCGCGAAACTGGAACAGATACACCGCGCGGGCCGTGGCCGCCTGGACCAGACACGGCAGATAACTCTCGCCCTTCCTGAACGCGGGCCGCGTCTCGGTATCGAATCCGACAACGCTTTCCTGCCGGATGTCCGCCAGCGCATGCGCCAAGTCCTGCGGCGTGGCCACCAGGCATACCTTGCCCTCATAGCGGCGGATGGGCAGGTTCGCCATGTCCTCCCGGGAAATCGAGCGAACGATATGGTCTTGAAAATTGTCCGGGGTTGAAGGATTCATCATGCTTGCAGGTTAGCGCATTTTCGCAAGCATAAGGCGGATGGATCGCTCTTACTCTTAGTGCCGAAAGTCATTGTGGCTTCCATACAGGCTCTTATTCCAGACTCAACTTCATCGCCGCAGCGACGATCGGCTTCGCCCAGTCCGGCGCTCGCGGCAAGTCTGCCGGGTTGAGTATTTTTCCGTTCTGCATATGCAGCGCCAGTTCGGGCGCGGGCGCCTTGCCGGCGGCGGGATCCGCATCAGCGCTGTTGTCGTACAGCCGCAGCGCCGTGAGCCTCGGCAGGAGCTGGATGAGGTTCAGGCGGCTGTGCTCAAAGCGCCGGCGGATGTCCTTCTCGGAGATGTCGTGGCCGCCCCGGCGCACGCGGGCGCGCACGCGCGCGATGTGCAGCTCGGGCGTCGCGAGGCCCGCGTACCAGACGTACACTTCGATTCCCTTCTCCGCCGCCTCCGCCAGCAGGCGTGGGATGGTGCTCGCGCCCAGCGTCGTCTCGAACGCAAAGTCGATGCGTTCGGCGATCGCGCGCTCGAGCAGCTCGCGGCCACGATGCCATGCGGCGCTGTTGGCCTCCACCTGATTCAAACCGGGGTTGGCGATCCTCAGCGCGCGGGCGGCTTCGTCGGGATTGTAATAGTCGGCCCCGTGCTCGCGGAAAGCCGCGCCGGCGATGCTGCTCTTGCCGGCGCCGTTTACTCCGGCGAGCACGTAGATGCTAGCAGCCTGTCGGGCTTGGCTCATTTGCCGGAACGCGTAGCGTTAATGGATCGCTTTTAATCGATGTTTGGGTGACAGGCTGCTTAATAAAGAAGCTTTGCGTGTCGAAACCCATAGGGCCCATCACGACGCGTGAACCGCTCTATGGATTCCCGTTTTCACGGGAATGACAGAGAGTGCCGCTGCGCTGAGAAGTATTTTCCAGTCAGGGCTGCTCAGCGGCGCTTGCGCGCCGCCTTGACCGCGGCGCGGCCAAGTCCAGCAGGAGAAGCGTTGAATGCGGCTTCCATGCCCTTCCTCGCCTTGGGCGTCTGCATGCGCGAAAGCAGCACGTCGTACTCCGCGCTGAGATCGTTCAGGCTCGGCGTGCGGTCCTTGATCAGCGCCTGAAATTCCTCATAGGAAATCAGCACCGCCCGGGGCGTTTCGTGCCGGGTAATGGCGACGGCACCGCCCCGGACCGCCTGTTCGAGAACGGCGCCGAACTCGTTCTTCAGGCGCGTGGCGGCAACGGCCGGGATGTCGACCAGCTCGCCATGGCTGTTGCGGAAGGTCAGCGTGGACATGACAGACTCCGGTAATCGTTTCGTCCATTATATCCATATTGGCTATTTTGTCCATTAATCGGTGCGCATGCCCCTTTCCCTGATGACCTTGCCCCATTTCGCCAGTTCGTTTTTCAGATGCACCGAAAATTCCTCGGGGGAGCTTGCGATGATATCCAGGCCCTGCTGCTGGAACTGCCGCGCCATCTCGGGGGACGTCAGTATTTTCTTGAGCCGCTCGTACGGGTGAAACCGCCATTGCAGCGCATACGGCGGCCAGGATTATTGCCGTCAAGAAATCCCCTCCTCTCAAACGCTGACCTATGCTAGGGCGCAAGATGGGATAATGCAAGCGTCCAGGCCTGCGCCCGGAGTTCAGTGTTGGAGTGAGCAACGAGAATTTCAACATAAAACGCTTTCGAGGTTTCATTGCCAATGGGAGAAACAGCATGCTTCGCACGTCTGTAAAAATACGAAAGATAGCAACCCTGATTGCTTTAGCCTGCGCCGTTTTCTGTGGCGGCCAGGTTCTGGCACAGACCAAGCCGAAAATAAAAGATATCGGCTTGGAGCAACCCAAAACGATCCTGTACGTCGGCAACAGCTTTTTCTACTACAACAATAGTATGCATCCCTATGTTCTGGGACTGGCCATTGCCGCAGACCCGAAAAACAAGGGTCAATATCGAAGCACGTCCATAACGATCAGCGGTTCCGGTTTCAACTGGCATGACGTCGAGTCCTACTTCAAACCCGGCGGGGTCGCTTCGTATTCTTTTGCCGAAGGCAACAAGGTTGTCTTCAACAAATTCGACAAGCCCTTTGAAGTCGTGATCATGAACGACTGCAGTCAGTGCCCCGTCCATCCGCAGCTGAAGGACGCTTTCCACGAATATGCCAGGAAACACAGCCAGACTGTCGTCAAGCATGGCGCCAAGCCGGCGTTGTTCATGACCTGGGCGTATGCAGACAAACCGGAGATGACCGCACAACTGGCCGAGCAATACACGATCGCAGGCAACGCCAACGATGCACTGGTCATTCCTGCCGGCCTGGCCTTCGCGAAAGCGCTCGGCAAGAAACCCGATATCGTTCTTTATGCAGCAGACAAACGGCATCCGAGTCTGCTCGGCACTTATCTGTCTGCGTGCACGATATACGCGTCTGTATACGGAAAATCACCAGTCGGCAGTCCCTACACCGGTGGAATCGATGCCAAGACCGCGAATTTTCTTCAGGAAGTCGCCTGGGAAACCGTCCAGGAATACTTTGGCGGTTAGACGGGGGTAGCTCAAACGGGCCTCGTGGATGTTCTGCGCGATGCCCGAGCCCCCTCGCCCGCCATATCGAAACCGCTGACCGTTTGATGCCTTTACGCCTGGTTCTGGATACCAATATCTGGCTCGACTGGCTGGTGTTCGATGACCCGGGCGTTATGGCCATCAAAACAGCAGTCGCGGCGGGAAACGCGGAGATTTTCATCACCCCGGCCTGCGAGCAGGAGTTGGAACGGGTGCTGGCTTATCGGCTGCGCAAAACGCCGCTGGACGCCGGTGTCCAGGCGGCCTGTCTTGCGCAATGCCTGAGGGTGGCGCAACGGGTCGATGACGCGACATTGCAAGTGGATGGGGAATTCCCTATCCACGAATTGCCTGTCTGCAGAGATACGGACGACCAGAAGTTTCTGGAGCTGGCGCGCGATTGCCGCGCCGATCTGCTTGTCACCAAGGACCGTGATCTGCTGGTGTTCGCACGGCGCAAATACCAGCCCCTGCCGTTCCGCATTGTCACGCCGCTGCAGTTTCGCGCCGCGAATCGAATCATGATTTAAGATAGCCGGATCGAACTCCATTTCAGGATAGAACAATATGGAAATCAAACCATTGGGCCCCGGCTTCGCCGCCGAAGTCCGCGGCATCGGGCTTGCCGAAGTGGCGGCCAGCGGCGCAGCTTACGCTGCGGTGCGCGCGGCATTCGAGGAACATTCGGTGCTGCTGTTCCGCGGGCAGGCTATCACCGACGAACTTCAGGTCGCATTCTCGCAGCGCTTTGGCCCACTGGAAATTGCCAAGGCCGCATCGCTCGGCGAAGGCACGCCGTTCAGCATCCTGACCAACATCGACCGCGCCACCGACAAGCTCGTGCCGCCCGGCCACAAGGAGGCGCTGCGCGCCCGTGCCAACCAGTTGTGGCACACCGACAGCTGCTTCAAGGTGCCGCCGGCGCTGACCTCCGTGCTCTCCGCCCGCATCATCCCGCCGACCGGCGGCGAAACCGAGTTCGCATCGATGCGGCTGACCTGGGAACGCCTGCCCGAAACCATGCGCGCGCGGCTCGCCGACGCCTACGCCTGGCACGATTACGCCCATTCGCGCGGCAAGATCGCGGCGCATCTCGCCTCGGATCGCGAAAAGTCCACGATGCCGCCGGTATGCTGGCGCATGCGCTGGCGCAATCCGGCCAACGGCCGCGACGCGCTCTATATCGCCTCGCACACCTGCGCCATCGACGGTATACCGAAGGACGAGGCCCTCGCCATGATCGACGAGCTGATCGCCTTCGCCACGACTCCGGAACATACTTATTTGCACCATTGGCAGGCCGGCGACGTCGTCATGTGGGACAATCGCGCCACCCTGCACCGCGGCCGGCCCTGGCCCGGCGACCAGCCACGGCACATGGTGCGCACCACAGTCTCGGCCACCGAAGCCGACGGCCTGGAGCAGATGTGGCCGGTGCAAAGCGCGGCGTAATCCCGATCGCAAGTAGCATAAGACCTCACCACCGGCACTTTCTCCCACTTCCTGAATTGGGAAGGCGTTCATTAACTAATTGTTTTTACAAGAATATTTTTGTGCCCGGCAACTCAGATGTTAACGCCCTCCACGTCCTGAGCACGGTCTTCGGCCACCCGGCGTTTCGCGGTGCGCAGCAGGAGATCGTCTCCCACGTCACCGCCGGCGGCGACGCGCTGGTGCTGATGCCCACCGGCGGCGGCAAATCGCTGTGCTATCAGTTGCCGGCGCTGCTGCGCGAAGGCACCGCGCTGGTGGTATCGCCGCTGATCGCGCTGATGCAGGACCAGGTGGCGGCGCTCAAACAACTCGGCGTGCGCGCAACGTTTCTCAATTCGACGCTGGACGGCGGCGAGATCAATTCCGTGGAGCGCGCGCTGCGGGCGGGCGAGCTGGACCTGCTCTACGTCGCGCCCGAGCGGCTGATGATGCCGCGCATGCTCGATCTGCTGGCGAACGCCGAAATCGCGCTGTTCGCCATAGATGAAGCGCACTGCGTCTCGCAGTGGGGGCATGATTTCCGTCCGGAATATATGCAGCTCTCGGTCCTGCACGAGCGTTTTCCCTCGGTGCCGCGCATCGCGCTCACCGCCACCGCCGATCCGCAGACGCGCGGGGAAATTAT
>CAYIRZ010000134.1:0-7901 GCA_964365845.1 uncultured Streptomycetaceae bacterium | reverse complement strand
TATCTATGACAGCAGCATCACCAAATGAGTTCAGCATTTGGGCAACAACCCGTCCTTTGCCGACGCCAATCCGGCGGGAAGGGATTCCCGCCCTCCCGCACCCATTCCCGCGCAGAAAAGCCGGGTTGGCGGCAGCCAGCAGGGACGATGTCGCAGGCACAGATCGAACCCGAGGTCGGATTAGTAAAGTTCCCGGGTAAAAACAAATTCTTTTTCGCGCGAGAAGCTGAGAATGAAAGGCTGGCCAATGGCGAAATCGCCCACGGCACTGATGTTGACCGCCTCTGTCGAAGTCGCCAACGGGGCAGCCAGCGTGGTGTTAAACCAGGTCGGCGCCGCGTAGCGCTGAACAATGAAGTTGGCCGTGTTGGCGCCGGCATCGACATCGCCGCTGACGAAGTTGAAAACCGCGCCAAAGGCGTTGAAGGTGAGATTAACGTCTTTGCTCAGCGTCCAGTAGCGATTCACGCTCTTGGCCGAATCGATACCCGCCGTAGCGATCTGAGGATGATCAGGCGTAGCGGTCGTGGCCGTCATACTGCCGGCAGCGGTGCCCGTATCGACAATCACGGTGACCGGCGCGTAGATGGCGCCGCTCCCGATCTCGAAGTTCTGCGTCACGTCGATACCGGTCGTGAAATGTTTGGTCAGGTTGCCGGCGACGTGACCGCTGGTCCGCGTCACGCTCCCCGCCGGCGTAATGACCAGCGCGTTGGCGCCGGTAACAATATTGCCGCTGGTAAAAGTCAGGGTGCCGCCAACGGAGACGGTATTATTGAGGGTGAGGCCGGCGGCATTGTTCATCACCAAATTATTGAACGTAGTGGTCCCGGTCAGGCTCTGCGCGGACAAGCCGCCAAAAATAACGGTGCTGGTCCCCGCCGTGAAGCCCGCGGTATGGGTGAAGTTGCCCTGAACAGTGATATTGCCATTGGGCGTCACGCCGGCCGCATTGGCGAGGGTCAAACTGAAGAAATTGGTGGCGCCGGCGCCGGATATCGATTGGGCCGCCGTGCCATTGAAATTGATGGTGCTGGTGCCGCCGGTCAGGGTCCCGCTGTTGCTGAGATTGCCTTTGAGGTTATGAGTGTGGCTATTGCCGAGAAATGTCGCTCCCGCCGCGATCGTCAGGTTGCCATTCACCGTCAACCCCACGCCGGCGCTCTTGTCGCCGCTGCCGCTCAAATTCAGGTGGCTGTACGCCTCGTTGCTCACCGTTTGAGAACTCCCCGAATAATCCACCACGCTGGTGGCGGCCAGGGTGCGGGTCGTGTAGTTGGCGGGAAACGTGTTGTTCCCGCCGATCTTCAGCGTCGCCCCACTCGCCACGGTAATCGCCCCGCCGGCCGTGGCCCGGTCTGCGGTAAAGGTGGATAAATCGAGCGTGCCGGCGCTGACGGTCAGGTTCCCGCCTATCGTTGCGGATCCGGTCAAGGTCGCGGCGCCGGCGCTCTTGTTGACGGTCAGGTTGTTGTAGGTGTAACTGCCCACATTCTGGGCGCCGGCGCCGTTATAGACCACGGCGCCGGCACCCGGCGTCAGGGTCCCCCCGCCAGACAAACTGCCGCCGATATTCGACGTGCCGGTGCTCATCGAAAGATCGGCGGTTCTGGCCCCGGTTCCGTTGGTGAGCGTCAGGTTGCCGCCAATGTTGAGCGTTCCCGCGCCGACGTTGATCGATTTGCTGCTGTTATTGTTGATACCCGTCGCATCCAGCACTGCATTGCCGGAAACCGTCAACGACTGTCCGGCACTGATGACCACGCCCGAGCTTGAAAGGCCGCTGGTGCTCAGGGAGGCACAGACCGCCGCCACACTCACGGTGACCGAATGGGGACCGGCAATGACGACGGTATCGGCCGCGCCTGGCGTCGTGCAGCCGGTCCAGATTGGATCGTTCCAGTTTCCGGAAGCGTTGGAAGTGCACGTGGCAGCATACACTGCGCCCCCCGGCACGCAGCAAAGAACCGCAAGCGCAATGCCTCTGAAGATTTTTTTCAAGATTTTCTATCCGCTCGATATGAGGCTCAGAAGTCCGCCACCGTCGCTGCCATGCGTCGCCGCGCGTAATCCGCGCTGACGCCGTAAACGCCGAACTCGGCCTGGCTGGTAAGGTAGTAGACCCCGGCATGGGTTTGCGCGTTGCAGGTCACCGTGACGTTGATGCCGTCGAAACCCGCGCCGGTCAAGGCAAAGGTCGTGGCGGCCAGGCAGGTTCCGTTGGCGGCGATCGCGCGGTGTATGCCCCACTCCAGGCCGGCCTTGGCGCCGTAATAGGCTCGCGAGGCGGTCAGGGTCTTGCTGGTCGTCGCCTGCTGCACCCCGCTCATGGTCGCCATGTATCCCCCCAGCACGGCCAGCACCACGATCAGGAAAATGGCGCTGACGATCGCGAACCCAGGCTGTTTTCCGGCACGAAGCGTCATCGGCTGTTGTCCAGTTGCACCTGATGGATAAGGCGTATCGTCTCCCCGTCCTTCGATAGGGTGAGATCCAGCGTTGCCAGGCCGCGGTTGCGCACATCCGCGGCAGTCGAAGTGACGCTGCATGCGCCGATGCTGTCGGTGACCAGCGCACTGGTGACCCCGGAAAGACCGTTGAGCGCGGCCGCCGTAACGGGCTGGCTCGTCTGGACCGGATAGTTGGCGTAACGCGTGAGCGTGCCGTTCGCCTTATCGCATAAATAGCTTATCGGTTTCTCGACCACATAGAAACGGCTCTGGGGACTCGAGTCCAGGAACGCGTGGTTCGCGCTGAAGTTGATGTGCTGATCACCGATAGTCGGGCAAGAGGCTCCCGTGTTGTTCGTAATCGTGATTGTCAGGCCCACGGGGGTAATTACGCCTAATGTAATGCCTTGCTTGCCGAGGGTCAGGGGTTCATAAGCATCAAAGCCGGCGGTCCCGAGGTTGTTGATCACGATGCGGTAGGTGGAATAAACGCCCGGAGTAATGTTCTGAAAGCACCCCAGGTTATCGAAATCCGCATCGAAGCTGCCCTGCAGATTGATCTTGACCGAGGTGGCGCCGCTGGTCGTATATTTGCCACCGTCGATGATAGGCAGCAATTCCAAGGCAAAGCCATCCGTTGAATTCGTCACCCGCACGCTGTTGGGCAGCGCGAGACGCAAGTCCCTGGCCATGCGGCGCAGTGCGCCCTCGGCCGCATCCACCAGCGCGGCGCGCCGGCTCAGATCGGTATACCCCTGAATCGGTTTTACGATAAAAATCGAGAGCATGCCCGCTACAATGCCGGCTATGACTATGGTGACGATCAGCTCGAGCAGGGTGAATCCCCTGCTGCGTGGAAGCGCTGCGCGTCTCGGGAGAAACCGAACGAGGGCGGGGCGCATCAGAGAGGCTTACACGCCGCGTCGCCGGCAGCGTTGCAGTTGTAGTTGGTGCGATAACCGGTGAGCGTCATGTCCGTTGCTCCCGGGCCTTGCACCCGCACATCGACCCGCAGCACCCGCAGCTTGTCGGTATTGTTGATCTGACTGGCCGCCGGACCGAGCGTCACGGCCGCGTCCCCGGTCACGGTCACGGTCACGGTATAGGTTTCCAGGCCGCTGACCGGATTGTTGAACTGGTCTCGCGCCCCGACATTCGTCAGGCCGTTATAGTCGCACACGTTGTCATAAGCACTCCGTCCTCCCGCTTCCGGCGCGGGACACACGTTCGCGGCGCCGGCGGGATCCAGAAACGGTTTTAACAGAACCTCTTCCAGATAAGCCTCGCCGATCAACAGGGCCTGCTCCTGTATCGCCGGGTCCGCGCTGCGCGCGGAGAGAAAGCTCATCGCCGACATGATACCGACCACGGCGGTGCCTATGATCACGATGGCGATGATGAGTTCGATCAGGCTGAAGCCGTGCCGACCCGCGGGGAGGGTTCGGATCATCATGGCGCCTGCGTAAACCCCGTGGCGCCGATGATCGTGAAGGACTTCGAACTCACCGTCACCGTCCGGTCCACTTGATCGGCAGTGTTGCCCAGGGCCTTGAATACCACCGGGTTATTGGTCATGGCCAGCGTGACCTCCTCTGGCGCGCTGCCGCTGAAAGTGGCGGCCCTGCCGCCGGGGTGGATCACATCCCTGGTAAAAGCGCCTGTGGCGCAATCTGTCGCCCGCTGGTTCAGCACATAGGCGTTGGATGAAATCGACAACTGCACTTCGCAGCCGCTAACGACCGCAAGCGTCTTCGCGTACCGCGCGGCCGAGGCGACTTCATCATAAAAACCCTTCTCATAAAACACCTTGCGTTCAAACAACGGGATAAGCACTACCGCCAAAATTCCCATGATCGCCAGCAGCATGGTCAACTCGATCAGGCTGAAGCCGGCGCCGTGCCTCGATTGCAAACGATGGATCATGGACATAGCCATACTTTACACCCAGTCTAGGAGTTTGTCGGACTTGGTTTCGACAAACTCCTAGGCTCATCGCACCATTTCCGCCACATCCCGGCATACTCCATCTCCAGGGCGTGAGTCAGCCCTGCTGCGTCAGTGAGGGGGGAGTTCTTCAACCTCTCGCGCAATGATGCTCTTAGCTGCGCGAGCTGCTCCGGAGCACTGGCCAGCCGGACGGCGATCTGCACATAGGATGCTTCGCTGTCCGCGATCAGGTCGGCAAGGCCGGCATTGGACAACAGGCTTACGCCGACCCGGCCGGCGTGGACCCTGCCGGCCAATGCAACCACCGGCACCCCCATCCACAACGCTTCGCAAGTGGTGGTGGTCCCGTTGTACGGGAACGGGTCGAGCGCGATATCTATTTCGTGGTACAGCTCCAGGTGACTGGATGCCGTGGGCACGAAATCGAGCAGATCAATGCGGTCAGCCGTGATCCCGTTCTGCGCGAACAACCCCTTGAAGCGCTCCCTGGCATCAGCGCTGTGGAAGGCAAAGTGCTTGAGCATCAGTCTGCTGCCCGGCACGGCGTGGAGAATTTTCGACCACAGGGCGATGACGTTGGGGATCACTTTTGCGGCGTTGTTGAAGCTGCCGAACGTAATATGCCCTTTGCGCAATGCGGGCAGCGCGGCGACTTCCGGGCTGTCCGCCGACGGCGCATAAACCAGAAACGAGTGCGGCAACCGCACCAGCGTTTCGGTGTGGTACTGTTCGGTCAAGCCCGGCGGGTCGGCGTAAGCATCCGTGATCCGGTAATCCATGGCGGCCAGCCCGGTGGTATTGGGATATCCCACGTAGGTCACCTGGATGGGGGCGGGCTTGTGCGCAAAGACCATCAGCCGGTTTCGCCCGGTGTGCCCGGCAAGGTCCACCAGAATGTCGATTTCATCTTCCCGGATTTGCTCGCAGACCTGTCTGGCGGTTTTGAGGTGAATGTCGCGCCACACATCCGCCTGTGCCCGGATGCGCTCCGTGACCTGATCGGGTTGGATCAGATTCGAATAGCAAAAAACCTCGAACTTGTCGCGGTCATGGTGCCGGATAACAGGTTCGACGAAATAGGACACCGAGTGTGCGCGAAAATCAGGTGACACGTAACCCACCCGGAGTTTGCGGTCTCGCTGGCGGCTATTGCGGAACGGCTCGGCCTCGTTGCGCAGGGGGTCGGCATGCTGCCGGGCCCACCGGGTGTGTTCGGCGAAGATCTCGCCGGGCTCGTAACTGTCGCTGTAGTTCAGGCAGAAAAAGTAATTGAAATGGGCGCCGGCAAATGGCGGCGCCAGGGAAGTCGCTTCCTTGAATGAGGCCAGGGCCACATCCAGATTGCCTTCCCGCAGCGCGATATTCCCGATATTGGCATGCGCGTCAGGGGCATGCGGCCGAATCTTCAGGATCGCTTCGAAATGCTCCCTGGCTTCCCGCAACCTTCGCTGGGCCTGCAGCCCCAGCCCAAGTCTGAAATGGGCCTCGACCGAATCGGGGTTGAATTTCAGTTTGTTTTCGTAGTAATCAACCGCTCCCGCGAGCTGGTCGGTGTCTCCCAGGATGAGCGCCAAATTGATATGCGCCTCGCCCAGGCCGGGCTGCAGACGCAATGCCTCCTGAAAGGAGGCGACGGCCTCCTCGATCTCTTCCTGGTGCTGTAACGCGCTGCCCAGATTGTTCAAGGCGCCGGCGAAATCCGGCCGCAAACGCAGGGCCTCGCGTATGGATTGTTCGGCGTCCTTGTAACGGCCCTGCTCGAGCAGCGCCAGTCCCAAATTGTTATGGGCCTCGACATATTGCCGGTCGCAGCGCAGCGCGGCACAGTAGCTGGCTTCCGCCTCCTTCAACTGCCCCCGGATCAAGTACACATTGCCCAGGTTATTGTGAGCGGCGGCATAGTCCGGCTTCAGCCGCAGCGCGGCGCGGTAACATTCTGCCGCCGCATCTGACTGCTCCTGCTGCGCCAAGGCGACGCCGAGGTTGTTGTGGGCTTCGGCGTAATCGGGCCTGGCTTTGAGGGCCGCTCTGAATGCTTCGGCGGCGTCTTCGATCTTGCCCAGGCTCAACAGCAGCCTGCCCAGGGCGAAAGGGGACCGGGCATCGCCGGGATCCAGGCGCCCCGCCTCCTGATAGCAGGACTGCGCGAGGGATGCGTTATCCCGTTTCTCAAAGACCCTGCCGAGCCAACGGTATAGAAAAGGAAGGGGGCTTAAGCGGCCGAACAGCAATCTGAACAACACACCCATCGATTTTTAGGCCATGCGGCGGATCAGTCGCCGGACAATGCGTTGATGACCAGGGCAGTCGTCACTTTGGTAAACAGCTCGGGTGGATACCCAAGGCCGGCCAGTTCGTCCTGAAAAACCTTGGCGAAGCGCGCTCGGTTGAAAACGCCGAGATGGTTTTCGTGGCGAAACGCCCGGGCCTGCTGGTAAATCTCCGCCAAAGCGCCTTCGACCTTCTTTTCGGGATTCCGGCCGCCTTTAGAGTGCTCCGACAGCGGACACAAATGGGAGAATTCAATGGCCAGATTCTTCGCGTATCGGTCAACGCGCTTGCGGGATGTGAACCCAAAAAAACTCATGCGATATCCGTCACGGCTGCTTCAAATCGATGCGGCCTCCCAACGCAAGCCACAAATGAATCGCCCAGGCAGCAAGCTGCCTGGGCGTTTGTTTGCCGTAACAGTGCTGTTTTAGCCGCTAATGCCGTAACCGATGAAGGTCGCGGTCATGGTCTGGGGTTGGGGTCCAGCCACCGTGCAGATGTTCGTTGCCATCGCCAAAGTAAGCGTGGCCGAGGTGATGGTAAATCCCGTCGGCAATCCGCCCTCAAGCATCGGACCGAACCCCGTGCAGTTAGTGACGATTGAATAAACGCTGCCGCCCGAGGTCGACCCGATTGCGCCCCCGATCAAACGCGCCGATTTATTCATAGCCGACACCGCCGCCAAACTCGCGGCCACCCCAGTTACCGCTGCCTGCGCCGCGTCGTTCCGGACATCGAGAAACCTCGGCACCGCCACTGCGGACAATATGCCCAAAATGACAATCACCATCACCAACTCAATCAAGGTAAAGCCCGACTGTTGATTCGTTTTCATTTTGATGCTCCTTCCAACGTAAGAGGCCGCAGCCTCATCAGACCAAGAGCCGCAGCCCTTTTACTGACCGTGTTAAAAACCCAAAGCTCCTATTACTCCAACCCGTACCAAGATTAATACCATACATTTAGAGAAAAAGCAAGATCCCGCGATAACAGCAGCGGGCCATTTCACCAATAAAAACAGGCCATTGCTTTTTGGTTACGCCCGAACCCCGTGCCTTCCGCCAGGAGTTTGTCGGACCGGGGTTCGACAAACTCCTAGCGGCACGCAAAGCTTCTTTCTAGCAGTCTGTCGCCCCGGCTTCGACAAAAGCCATACCGGTTGCATTCGTCACTGCGTATTATTGATCTTTCACTAATTCGCGACAGCGAATTAGTGCCATTCTCACCCTCTCC
>CAYIRZ010000133.1:0-8007 GCA_964365845.1 uncultured Streptomycetaceae bacterium | reverse complement strand
GACAGGCTGCTAGCCGGTAATGAAGCGCACCAGCATAACCAGACTCAGCACGAAAACCACGGCGGCGATGATGCCGGCGATAATCACGTGCACCGGCGACAGCGTCACCGCATCATGCTCGTGCGCGGTGCGTCCGCGAATGCCGATGAACGCGCTCAATACCGCCCTTACCACTTGCCACGGCGTTGCTTTGCGCGAGGTGCGGTCAGGCTCCGTCATCGGCATCAACCGGCCCTCTTCGCCGTGCCCTCGATTTCAAAGAACGAGTACGACAACGTCACTGTATTCACGTCCTGCGGCAAATCTTTCTCGATTACAAACACCACCGGCATGCGCTTCACTTCCCCGGGCTGCAACGTCTGCTGGGTGAAGCAGAAGCACTCGAGCTTCTTGAAATAGCCTGCCGCGAGTTGCGGGCCATAGCTCGGGATGGCCTGGCCCGTTATCGCGCGGTTCGAGTTATTGCGTATTTCGAATGTTACCTGCATCAGTTCGCCGGGATGGAAACGCACGCTTTTCTCCAGCGCCCTGAAGGTCCACGGCAGATCGTTGCGCAGATTGGCGTCAAATTCCACGGTCAGCCAGCGTGCCGTGTCCACCTGGGTGTTGGTCACCTCATCGGCCTTCAGCACGTTGTTGATGCCCGTCACCTCGCAGATTTTCTTGTAAAACGGCACCAGGGCGAAGCCGAAACCGAACATCGCCACCGCAATGACGAGCAGCTTGCGCAAAGTGGCAAGATTGGCTTGCGGACTGACTACCATGACCAATGCCGAATGACGACGCCGATGAAAAAAGCGAGCGCGATAGTGGCCAGGATCAATGCCGTTTTAACCTTGTTGCTCAAAGCCGATTCCATCGCGCCAGCCAATTACTTGACGACCGGCGGCGTTTCAAAAGTATGGTACGGCGGCGGCGACGGCAGCGTCCATTCCAGGCCTTCCGCGCCTTCCCAGGCTTGATCGGCGGCCTTTTGGCCGCCGCGGATGCACTTGATGACCGCCCACAGGAATATCAGTTGCGCCAGGCCAAAGCCGAACGCGCCGACGGTAGAGATCATGTTGAAGTCGGCAAACTGCAGTGCATAGTCCGGAACGCGGCGCGGCATGCCGGCCAGCCCCGTGAAATGCATCGGGAAAAACGTGATGTTGAAGAAAATCATGGACAGCCAGAAGTGCCATTTCCCAAGCGTCTCGTCGTACATGTAACCGGTCCATTTCGGAATCCAGTAGTAGGTGCCACCGAATATGGCGAACAGGGACCCCGCAACCAGCACGTAGTGGAAGTGCGCCACCACGTAATAAGTGTCCTGCAACTGGATGTCGACCGGGGTGATCGCCAGCACCAGGCCGGTGAAACCACCCATGGAAAACACAAAAACGAATCCGCAGGCGAACAACATCGGCGTCTCGAAGGTCATCGAGCCCTTCCACATCGTCGCGATCCAGTTGAACACCTTCACGCCGGTGGGCACCGCGATCAGCATCGTCGCATACATGAAGAACAGCTGGGCGGTCGCCGGCATGCCGACAGTGAACATGTGGTGCGCCCACACGATGAACGACAGGATCGCGATCGACGATGTCGCATAGACCATCGAGGAGTAGCCGAAAAGCGGCTTGCGCGCAAAGGTCGGGATGATCTGCGACACGATGCCGAACGCCGGCAGAATCATGATGTAGACCTCGGGATGGCCGAAAAACCAGAAAATATGCTGGAACATCACCGGGTCGCCGCCGCCGGCCGCATTGAAGAAATTGGTGCCGAAATGACGGTCGGTGAGAATCATGGTAATCGCGCCCGCCAGCACCGGCATCACCGCGATCAACAGGTAAGCAGTAATCAGCCAGGTCCAGACGAACAACGGCATTTTCATCAGCGTCATGCCGGGCGCGCGCATGTTAAGGATGGTGGTAACGATATTGATCGAGCCCATGATCGACGAGGCGCCCATGATATGCAGCGCGAAAATCGCGAGGTCCATCCCCGGGCCCATCTGCGTCGAAAGCGGCACGTAGACAGTCCAGCCCGCGGCGGTGGCGCCGCCGGGCACAAAGAACGAGATCACCAGCAAACTCGCCGCCGGGGGCAGCAGCCAGAAGCTCCAGTTGTTCATGCGCGCAAACGCCATATCGGGCGCGCCGATCATCATCGGAATCTGCCAGTTGGCGAAGCCGACGAACGCCGGCATGATGGCGCCGAACACCATGATCAGGCCATGCATGGTGGTGAGCTGGTTGAAAAACTCCGGTCGCCATACCTGGAGTCCCGGCTGAAACAGCTCGACGCGCAGCATCAGCGCCAGCACGCCGCCGACCATGAGCATGGTGAAACTGAACCACAGGTAGAGCGTGCCGATGTCCTTGTGATTGGTGGTCTGGATCCAGCGCATGATCCCCGTGGGATGATGCGCGTGATCGCCGTGACCGTGGGCGGGTGCGTGTGCTACGTCCATGAATGCTCTCCTGAATGCCTGTGTTATTTCCGTAAGGCCTTGACGTCGGCCGGCGCGACCGCCTCGCCGGTTTTGTTGTTCCAGTTATTGCGCGTGTAGGTCATAACCGCCGCGAGTTCGACGTCGTTAAGGTGTTTGAACGACTGCATCGCCGTGCCTGGCTTGCCGTTCAGCACCAAAGCTATTTGATCGTTCCTGGGACCATTGACGATCTTGGAACCTGACAGCGCCGGGAACGCGCCGGGAACACCCATGCCGGTCGCCTGGTGACAGGCTACGCAGTTGGCGGCATAGACTTTTTCGCCGCGCGCCTTGAGATCATCGAGCGACCAGCTCTTGTTGGGATCGTCGGCCACGGCGGCTTTTGCCATTTTCGTCTGCTGATCCTTCACCCACGCCGCATATTTCTCGGGCTCCACCGCTTCGACCACGATCGGCATGAAGCCATGGTCCTTGCCGCACAGTTCGGCGCACTGGCCGCGGTAGGTGCCCGGTTTGTCGGCCTTGAACCAGGTGTCGCGCACGAAACCGGGAATCGCGTCCTGCTTGATGCCCAGCGCCGGCACCCACCAGGAGTGAATCACGTCGTTGGCGGTAGTGATGATGCGCACCTTTTTGCCGACGGGGACGACAACGGGGTTATCCACTTCCAGCAGATAATTCGGATTGCTCTTGCGGCCTTCGACATTGCCGCCATCGATCTGATCGCGCGGCGTGGAGAGGCTGCTGTAGAAGCTGATGCCTTCCTGCAGGTAATCATAGCCCCACTTCCACTGATAGCCGGTGGCCTTGATGGTCAGGTCCGGATTCGAAGTGTCCTTCATGGCAATCACGGTCTTGGTCGCGGGATAAGCCATGCCGATCAGGATTACGAAAGGAATGATGGTCCAGACGAGCTCCACCGTGGTGTTCTCGTGGAACTGCTCGGCCTTGTGTCCGACCGATTTGCGGTGCTTGACGATCGAATAAGCCATGGCGCCGAAAACCACGACGAAGATCGCCAGGATGATCCACATGATCAACGAATGAAGGTCGTAAATCTCGCGCGCAATTATGGTTTGCGGCGGTTGCAGGTTGTATTGATTGGCGCCGGCAATCCCCGTTGCCATGAGCGCCATCGCGGCCGCAAACGATTTAGCCAACTTGCTGGTCATGCTTGCCTCACCTGTGAGTAAATCCGTTAGTTGCGTCAGGCGCTGCGGCAGGTTGCCGCGACCACCTGATGCCGCATAATCCCTGATCGAGATCCCGCCCCATCGCAGCGGCTGATGCGTCCGCCGTCCCGCACTTCAACGTGAAGCCTGTCGTCCTCGATCGCAACACGCTCATCGACATGGCGAAACGCCATGTTAAGCACCAACATCTCAAGGCCGGCAAACGGCCGGAGGACGACAGGGAATTATTACGAAATGTTCGTCAACCGTTATATCCGGTTTTCTTGATACATATCAAAAGAAGCGGAATTTATCACGGTCAGCAGGATGTGGCAACCAGAAAAACCAAGCAAGAACCTCGGGTTTCCCGGATGTTGGGCAAGTTCCGCCGCGCCGGGTTTCAACCGTCGAAACCAAGCCGGTCAATGTCCAGGCTGGCCGCAATGCTACGCGGATTAGGGGAGAACGAATAACCGATGCGCGCAACCGGCGGCACGGCCAGGCGCTCCGTCAGGGCCTCAATATTGGCCTCGGCATGCGTCATCCCCGGATCGACATGATTTGCGACCCAGCCGACCAGCTCAAGACCGCGTGCGCGAACCGCGTGCGCGGTAAGCAGCGCATGATTGAGGCAGCCGAGCCGCATGCCGACCACCAGCAGCACCGGCAGATCCAGTCTCTGCGCGAGATCGGCGGTGGTTTCGCGCGCATTGAGCGGAACGCAGAACCCTCCCACTCCTTCGACTATAACCATGTCGGCAAGCTGCGAAAGTCCGCCATAGGCCAGCTCGATATGCTGGAGATCGATTTCGACCCCGGCATCGCGCGCTGCAATATGCGGCGCGATCGGCGGTTCGAAACAATAAGGATTGACGAGCTGGCGTGACGCCGGAACATTGCCCGCCGCGAGTATCTGTTCGACATCCTCGTTGCGCAGACCGTCCGCATGCCATTGCGCCCCGGCGGCTACCGGCTTCATGCCGACAACACGCAGCCCGCGCGCCGCGAATGCGTGCAGCAGCGCGCAGGTGACCAGCGTTTTGCCCGCGCCGGTGTCGGTGCCAGTGACGAAAAAACCGTGACGAGTACCCCTCAAGGGGGTATTGAAAGGAATGACCGGCGACTGGTGACTGGTCAAATTAAGCCCCCGGACGTGTCTTGATCTCGATTACGCGCCGGCCGGTCGGACTGATGCGCGGCTGCGGTTTCCAGGCATGGCCGTAAACCACCTCGAACGTCGCGGGCAGCCTGTCCGCGCGCCGGAGCACCTCATAATTCCGGGCCATGGCCTCGAACCGCAATTTTCCGGAGAGGCCGGCCGGGCGGCCCTGTGTCGCATTGTGCGCGCCTATCGCTTTCAGATCACGCATCAGCTCGCGCACATCCGCGTAGGTTAGCGTGAATACCTCCATGTCCATCACCGGATCGGCAAAACCGGAATGAACGAGCATGTCGCCGATGTCGTGCATATCGACAAAACGATTGACGTGGGTGTGATGGTCGGTGCCCTGATAGGCGCGGCGCAACTCCTTCAAAGTGTCCGGACCGAAAGTGCTGAACATCAACAGCCCGCCGGGTGCGAGCACGCGCTGCATTTCCGATAACGTCCGCTGCAGATCATTCACCCATTGCAGCGCCAGGTTCGACCACACCATGCCGATCGAGGCATCGGCCAGCGGCAGACATTCAATATCCGCGCACACCGCGCCCAGCGAGCGGCGTGCCAGCAGCTTTTTCCACCATGGCGCGCGGCCACGACCGCGTTGCAGCATGGCAAGCGCGATATCCAGCGCAATCAGCCGCGCCCGCGGATAGCGCCGCGCAAGTTCGTCCAGCGCATTGCCGGTGCCGCTGCCGGCATCGAGCAGGGTTTCCGGCTGATGTTTGATGTAATCGAGACGGCCCAGTACGCGCCGGCATACCTCGTTCTGCAGCACCGCGGCAGCGTCATAGGTCGCCGCCGCATGCTCGAACGAGCGTCGCACCAGGCGCTTGTCGACCAGCAGCTCATCGTTCATCGAAAAACCTTTTCAAAAACACGCTCACGCCCGTCACATCCGACACGAACGGCGCATGCGCGGCGCCACGCAGTCTGACCAGCCGCGCCCGGGGCAGACCGCGGCTCAAGTACTCGCCGGCGGCAAACGGCGTCAGTATGTCGCGTTCGCCGTGCAGCACCAGTGTCGGCTGCATGACGGTTGAAAGCCGGTCGCGCAAATCGGCGTTGAGCAATATTTCCAGGCCTTGCCGGAGCACGCGAGAATCGAGCTCGCCGCGTGCAAACAGGCTCTGCCTCAATTGCGAAGCCACCTGCTTCGCATGCTCATCGCCCTGTACCTGCAGCAATAAAAAGCGCTTGAGCGTGCCGGCATAATCCCGCGCCAGCGCGCCTGCGAAATCTTGCAGCACCGTTGCTTCCACCGCATGCGGCCAGTCGGCACGCCGCGCAAAGCAGGGCGTGGTTGCAATCAAGGCCAGCCGTGTAACCTGCTGCGGGGCAATCCCGGCCCAGATGAGCGCCGCCTGACCTCCCAGCGACCAGCCGCAGACCAGGCAGCGCTGCGGCATCTCTTCCGCCAATGCCGCCGCCATCTGCTCCAGCGTGTAGGGATCGCACGTCGTGCTCTTTCCATACCCTGGCAGATCCACCGCATGCACCCGGAAATGCGGCGATAATTCGCGCGCGAGTTCGTCCCAGATACCGGCGTGCATGCCCCAGCCATGCAGCAGCACCAGATCCCGGCCGCTGCCCGATACATCGCAATGCAGCGTCATTGCAATTCATTCAGCGCAGCGACCAGCCGGCCTACATCTTCTTCACTGTGCGCGGCCGAGAGCGAGATGCGCAGCCTGGCGGTCCCCTGCGGCACCGTCGGCGGGCGGATCGCCGGCACCAGTAGGCCGCGCTGCGCAAGCTGTTCGGAAAGCGCCAGAGCATCGGCGTTGGCCCCGATCACCAGCGGCTGGATCGCGGTATCCGAGGGCATCAATTTCCAGCGATTATTTATAAGTCCTTGTTTTAATTTATAAATAATGTTAACAAGGTGATCGCGGCGCCCCTGCTCATGCTCGATTAATTCGAGGCTTTTCAGGAGCGCATGCGCCAGCAGCGGCGGCGTGGCCGTGGTGTAGATATAGCTTCGTGCGCGCTGCACCAGCGTTTCAATCACCTCTGCGGCACCAGCAACGAAAGCACCGGACACACCCGCCGCCTTGCCCAGCGTAGCCATGTAAATCACGCGCGAAGATTCGACGCCGAAATGCGACAGCACGCCGCGTCCCGCCTGACCCAGCACCCCGAACCCGTGCGCATCGTCGAGCATGAGCCACGCATCGTAACGCTCGCACAACGCCAGCAGCTCCGGCACCGGCGCAATGTCGCCATCCATGCTGAATACCGCGTCGGTCACCACCAGCTTGCGCCGCGCAGGCGAGGCCGCGAGTAGCCTTTCCAGCGCGGCCAGATCGAAATGCGGATAGCGCTTGAACCTTGCACGCGACAGCAGCACCGCGTCGTTGAGCGAAGCATGATTGAGTTTGTCGGCAAACACGGCGTCGGCGCGTCCCATCAACGCGGTGACAACGCCGATATTGGCCATGTACCCGGTGGAAAACAGCAAGGCACGGGGCAGGCCCACAAATCCGGAAAGCGCCTCCTCCAGCGCATGGTGTGCCGCGCCGTGGCCGAGGATCAGATGCGAGGCTCCGGCACCTATGCCGTAGCGCCCGGCGCCCTCCTGCGCCGCCCGCACCAGTTCGGGGTGGGCAGCAAGGCCCAGATAGTCGTTGCTGCAGAACGCGACGAACTCGCGGCCGTCTACCATGACATGCGCCGTCTGTGGACTCTGCAAGACGCGGCGGTGACGTTTCAGCCCCTGGAACTCCAGTTCCTGGAGTTCCGCCGCAAGCGCTTGCTGGAGTGTTGAGTGTTGAGTGCTGAGTGTTGAGTTGTTCACTCAAAACTCAACACTGAAGCGGATGGAGCCCGAGCTTCGCGAATAGGGCTCGATCCGCTTCGACGTCGGGATTGCCGGTGGTGAGCAGTTTCTCGCCGTAGAAAATCGAGTTAGCCCCGGCAATGAAGCACAACGCCTGGATGCCTTCAGGCATTTCCTGGCGGCCCGCCGATAACCGCACCATCGCTTTCGGCATGGTGATGCGCGCGCAGGCAATGGTGCGCACGAACTCCAGCAGATCAAGCGCGGCGGTGCCGTGCAGCGGCGTGCCTTCGACCTGCACCAGGTTGTTGATCGGCACCGACTCCGGATACGGGTCCATGTTCGCGAGCTGCGCGATCAGGGCAGCGCGGCTTGTGCGCGATTCGCCCATGCCGACAATGCCGCCGCAACAGACATGGAGACCGGCCTCACGCACATGCTCCAGCGTGTCCAGGCGGTC
>CAYIRZ010000132.1:0-8013 GCA_964365845.1 uncultured Streptomycetaceae bacterium | reverse complement strand
AGCCCGCGGCCTGTCCCAGCCTGACGCGCGGCAAGTACGCCTACGACTTCGGCGATACCGCGCACCTCACGCCGCTCGCCAAGATGTACACGCTCGGCTCCACCTTCACGCCGCCGGGGTTTCACGCCGGGGGGCTGCGCTATCACGGCATGGCGCCGCTGGTGAGCCATCTCAAGGAACTCAATCTTATCGAAGCGGTTGCCTATCACCAGATCGCGTGCTTCGAGGCGGGTGTGCAGTTCGCGCGCGCCGAAGGCATCCTGCCGGCGCCGGAAGCGAACCACGCGGTGCGCGGCGCGATCGACGAAGCCTTGAAGTGCAGGCAGGAGGGCGTGTCGCGCGCGATCCTCTTCAATCTCTGCGGCCACGGCCACTTCGACATGCAGGCCTACATCGACTACTTCGCCGGCAGGCTCACCGATCAGGTCTACGACGAGGCGGAGCTGGCGATGGCGCTCGCCGGCCTGCCTTCGGTCAAGGCGGCGTAGTAACGGCGCCGCCCATTGCGAATGGTATGCGTATGATCCAACGGTATCCTGCCCGCCATGACTGAAACCCGAAAAAAACCGCGCAGCCTCGCCGCCATGCGAGCGCAACTCGAGCGCGAAATGTTCAAGCGCGGCGTGCCGCGCGCGCTCGACATGCATCTGGTTGCGCTGACCCGCAAAAAAGTGGTTGCCGAGATGCGCATCAGCGCCAAGCACTTGAACCGCAGCGCGCGCATCAACGGCGGCGCCATCATGGCGTTCGCCGACATCATGGGTGCGGCGGGCACCATCGCCAACCTGCTGCCGGGGTATCGCACCAGCACGCTCGAATCCAAGACCAATTTTTTCGCCGCCGGCACGGGGCCGCTGCTGAAAGGCGTTGCGGTGCCGCTGCACATCGGCCGCACCACCATGGTGTGGCAGACTACGGTCAAAAATCCGGACGGCCGCGCCGTCGCGATCGTCACCCAGACCCAGATCGTGATTCCGGCGGAAGCGCCGGCCCCGGCGAAAAAATCGAAACAGCGCGGCGGAAAATAGCCCGTTCCACATGACCCTTATTTTTATGACATGAGCGCAACCATGAAATCATGCTGGATTGTCACCCGGGATCACCAGGCGGTTCTCGAATTTCGCGACGTGCCCGTGCCTGAGCCCAAATCCGGTGAGATCGTCGTGCGGGTGCATGCGACGGCGATGAACCGCGGCGAACTGATGGTGGGCGGTGTGGTGCATGGCGGGCCGGAGAAAATCGGCGGTACCGAGGCGGCGGGCGAAGTGCACGCCGTGGGCGAGGGCGTATCCGCGGTCAGACCGGGTGATCGCGTGATGGGCCGCGCGCGCGGCGGGTTTGCCGAATACACCGTGATGGATGCGCGTCAGGCGATGCCGGTGCCGCCATGCCTTTCCTGGGAACAGGCCGCCGCCATTCCCGTCGCCTTCCTCACCTCCTACGAGATGCTCTTCGAACACGGCCGGCTGCAGCGCGGCGAATGGCTGCTGGTCACGGGCGCGTCCTCCGGCGTGGGAGTGGCGAGCCTGCAATCGGCGAAAATCATCGGCGCGCAAGTCATCGGCACCTCGGGTTCGGCGGAGAAGCTGGCAACGCTCAAGGCGGCCGGACTCGACGCCGGCATTGCGACGCGCGCGCCGGACTTCGCCGCCAAGGTGAAGGAAATCACCGGCGGCAAGGGCGCCCATCTCATCGTCAATTGCGTCGGCGGTTCGGTATTTGCCGAATGCATGCGCGCGCTGGCCTACCAGGGCAGGCTCGCGACCGTGGGTTACGTCGATCGCGTGATAAAAGGCGAAATCGATCTCGAGGCGCTGCACGCCAACCGTTACGTGGTGTTCGGCGTCTCGAATGCCAAGCTGAGCCCCGAGCAGCGCGCGCAGACGGTGCGCGGCTTCGTGCGCGACGTGCTGCCCGCGATTGCAGACGGCCGAATCAAGCCTTTGATCGACAGGATATTTTCATTCAACGATCTGCCTGCCGCGAAGGACTACATGGAATCGAACGCACAGGTCGGGAAAGTCGCGGTGCGGGTGGTGTAGCGCGGTCCGCGTCCGCTAGCAGTCTGTCGGACTTTGCTAATGTATGCAGTGACGAATGCACCCGGTATGGCTTTTGTCGAAGTCGGGGCGACAGACTGCTAAAATGAAAACCGATTAGGGTAAGAAGCACGTGGAGAAGGGTTGCGCCGCGACCCGCTTGCATTGGCGCCGCGCCGCATACAAACTAGCAGCCTGTCGGACTTGGCCTCCATTTAGGAGTTTGTCGGGGCTAAGTCCGACAAACTCCTAGAGCAAAATCCAAAGGGGGTATCCGCGATGCGGGGAAAAAAAACCTTAGCCGTTCACCAGCGTGTCATCCGCAACCGGATCGCGACGGCCCTGTTTGCCGCCGCGGCCTGTGCCATGGCGCCGGCCGCTGCCGCAGCTTCTGCATCCGCGGACCGTTTCCCCGAAAAGCCGATCCGCATCGTGGTCGGCTTCACGCCGGGCGGCGGCCCGGACATTACCGCCCGCTACATCGCGCTCAAGCTCAGCGAGTCCTGGAAGCAGCCGGTGGTGGTCGACAACCGGCTGGGCGCGGGCGGCACCATCGCCGCCAAGACCGTGGCCCATGCCAACCCCGACGGCTACACGCTGCTCTCGGTGTCCTCCGCGCATGCGGTAGCGCCCGCCATTTACGATAAGCTGCCCTACGACACCCGCAAGGATCTGGCCGGCATTACCTTGAGCGCGAACTCCAAGTATCTGCTGGTGATGGCGCCCGCTCTGGGCGTGAAATCGCTGAAAGACCTGCTGGCGCTGGCGCGCGGCAAACCCGGCCAGCTCAACTTCTCCTCCGCCGGTGTCGGCAGCGGCACGCATTTTGCGGCGGAAATATTCAAGAGCATGGCGAAGATCGACGTGGTGCACATTCCGTTCAAGGGCATACCCGAGGCGCTCACGGAGGCCATGACCGGGCGCGTGCAGTTCTTCATGGCGCCTATCGCCAACGCCGTCGGTCTGGTGAAAGAAGGCAAACTGGTCGCGCTCGGTGTCTCTTCAGCGAAGCGCGATCCGCTGGTTCCCGACGTGCCGACCATCGCCGAGGCCGGCGTGCCCGGGTACGAGTCGATACTGTGGTTCGGACTGCTGACTTCGGCGAAGACACCACGTCCCATCATCGCCAGACTGAATCGCGAGATCGCGCGCATTCTCGGCGAGCCCGAAGTGCGGACGCGCTGGATTCCGATCGGCCTCGAACCCAAGCCCACGACGCCGGCGGAGTTCGACAAACTGATCGCCGATGATATCGCCACTTTCACCAGAATTGCGCGTGCGGCGAACATCAAAGCAAATTAGAAGCAGTAAGCAGTAAGCAGTAAGCGGTGAGCGGTGAGCGGTGAGCGGTGAAGGGTGAGGAGTGAAAAGTGAGGAGTGAAGAGTGAGGAGTGATATGAAAATAAAGACCAACGGCATCGAAGTCAATTACGAGATCGCGGGCGAGGGCCCGTGGGTCACCCTGTCTCATTCTCTGGCATGCAACCTGCACATGTGGGACGACCAGATGGCCGTGCTCACGAAGCACTACAAGGTGCTGCGTTTCGATACGCGCGGCCATGGCCAGTCGGGCTCGCCGCCGGGGCCGTACACACTGGACCAGATGGCGGACGACGTGAAAGGGCTGCTCGATGCGCTCGGCATCAAACAGACGCATTGGGTCGGGCTGTCGATGGGCGGCATGATCGGCGAGACCTTCGCGCTCAAGTATCCGGGCGTATTCGAGAGCCTGGTGCTGGCCGACACCACCAGCCGCCGCCCGCCCAACGCCGAGCAAATGTGGAGTGATCGCACCAAGCTGGCGCAAGAGCAGGGCATGGGCGCGCTGGTCGAGAGCACGCTGGCGCGCTGGTTCACCGAGCCCTACCGCAATGCGCGCAAGGACGTGATGGCGCGCATCGCCGCCGACATCCGCAATACGCCCGTCGCGGGTTTCGTCGGCTGCTGCCAGGCCATTGCCAAGATCGATCTCCTGGACCGGCTGCAGGAAATCAAATGCCCGGTGTTCATCATGGTCGGCGAACACGACCACGGCACGCCGCCGGAGATGGCGCGCCAGATCCACGAGAACCTGCCCGGCTCGGACCTGCTGATCATCCCCTCAGCCGCGCATATCTCCAACATCGAACAAACCGAAGTGTTCAACAAGGCGCTGCTCGGTTTCCTGGGTAAAGTGGCTTGACCGGCGTAACCGCGCCGGCGCGATGACTATTGATGCCTGTAACAACGAGCGACATTTTCCGTAGGGCGGCAATCCCTTGCCGCCGTCGCTGATGTGAGGCTAGGAGTTTGTCGGACTTTAGCCCCGACAAACTCCTAAAATGGGGGCCAAGTCCGACAGGCCGCTAGGCGGTTGTTTTTTAAGCTGTTGTTTTAATTTATATATTTGTCACTCCTCTGACGGCGGCCAGCATGACGGCTGAATAGCCCCGCCCGTGCCGGGCTGCGCTATCGCCACGTGAAGGAACTGGCCGAGAAGTTGAACCGCCCGCCGTTCGCGGTGCGGCCGGATGACCCGCAGTCCATCCGCCCGCTGTGGAACGCGCATGAGGCGACCGAGCCGGAGCAGATCAAGGGCAAAGGTGGTGGCGCCGCGCTTGTGGACCTCGTCGCGCTGGTGCGCCACGCCATCCACCCGAAAGAGCCGGTGGTGCCGGTGAGCGCGGAAGTCGAGGAGAACTACCAGGCGTGGCTCGCCGAGCAGGAGAAAGCGGGCGTCAAGTTCACGGTGGAGCAGCGCCAGTGGCTGGCCGCCATCAAGGACCATATCGCGCAAAGCCTCGCCATCGAGCAGGCTGATTTTGACGACGTGCCCTTCAACCGCATGGGCGGGCTGGGAAAGGTGCATCAGCTCTTCGGCGACAAGCTGACTAAGCTGCTGGACGAACTGAATGAAAGGCTGGCGGCGTGAGGTCCCCCCTTCGAGAGCGTGGCCGGGAGCGGGGGATTTGAGGGACGATCAGTGTGTTACAATCGTGCCTTGACTGTCATACGCGGAGTCTCCCATGACCCTTTCCGTCCGCATACCCGATAAGGTTGAGCAGGAACTCGCCGAATACTGTGCGAAGCACCGCATTACCAAGAGCGAGGCGGTGAAGCAGGCGCTCGAGAAGCTTCTGGGCGAGCCAGGCGCGCCGCCCAACGCCTACAAGGCAAGCGCCAGGTTCCGGGGCCACGACAAACGGCCCGGGGACATAGCGCGCCACACCAAACGCCTGCTGCGCGAGCATTTCAGAAACAGGGGCTCGCTTGGATAGGCTCCTCGTAGACACGGGGTTTCTCGTTGCTTACGGGCTGCGGAACGACCCGCTTTATTCCGCGGCGGACAGTTTCCTGAAACACTACAGGGGTGCTCTGGTGACGGTTACGCCGGTCGTCGTCGAGACCTGTTTTTTCCTGAGCGCGGCAGGCAAGCGCCACCTTCTCGAATGGGTTCATGAGGGCAGCCTCGCCGTCGTGGAAGTGCCCGTTGCCGTCTATCCGGATCTTTCGGCCATCATCGGCAAGTATGCCGATCGTGACGTGGATTTCGCCGACGCCGCGCTGGTCTGGCTCGCGGCGGAGAGCGGCTTGCGCCGCATACTGACGGTGGACGAAAGCGATTTCGCCGTTTACCGGATCAAAGGCGGCAAGCGCTTCGAGGTGATTCCGTGGATGCGCTGACGATACGCATGGCGCGCGGCAATCCGATTTCAATTCTGCTGGATGAATTGAATGAGAGGCTGGCGGCATTGATCTATCCGCCAAACGGTCATTTAGGGAAGTACAGAAGGGTTACACACAGTTCCGGGAAAGCGATGTGATCGTTGCGAAAATCCCCCCTTGCATGGAAAACGGCAAACTCGCGGTTGTACCGCCTCTCGATTCAGAAGTCGGCTAGGCCAGGCGAACGTCAATGGCACAAAGCTGGCTGCTCTCGCGTTTCCATTGCCGCCAATCCATCCTCAAGCGCGCTTTCGAAGGCAAGCTCGTCCCGCAGGACCCCAACGACGAACCCGCATCCGTCCTGCTCGAACGCATCCGCAATGCGCGCACGGCGCAGGGCGCGCCACGCACGCATAAACGCCGGAAGTCTCCGGCGTGAGCGGGTTTGATCTTTTCATTGGCGTCGACTACTTCAAGAAATCGCCCTCAGGGCGATTTCTTTACGCGGCAGCCTTGACCGCTATTTCAATCCGCCGCTGACCTTCGAAGAACGCTGGATCGCCGAGCGGGGAGGCTGGATAGTAGGTGTGAGCTAAGCCTTTGTTTTTTTGTAACATATCTCGCATTTATACTCGCAAAATAGAATCAAATGAAATATAAAAATATATATAAAACAAATACTTGAATAGTTTTTTTTCATGCAATATAATTCGCAAAATGTATACGAACCCGGACCAGTTTGAGCCTCTCATTCCTCGCTCCTCGGTAGCTGGAGAGGGCGGACTGCTCGCTTTGGCCGGTGAGGTTGCCGCGCGGGCACTGTCGTTGAAGCGCATGGTCCATCCCGTGACGGAGGCGCGACTCGCACAACTGCTGCGCAGCGTGAATTCCTATTACTCCAACCGCATCGAGGGCCAGCATACCCATCCGCTCGATATCGAGCGGGCATTGGAAAAAGATTTTTCCAGAGAGCCGGACAAGGCCTGCCGCCAGCGCGTCGCGGTTGCGCATATCGAAGCACAGCGCGAAATTGAAGGATGGCTTGCGGACGACTCGGCCGACGTCTATGCGACAGCTTTCCTCGCGCGCATACACGAGGCGTTCTATAAGCGGCTCGCCCCGGAGGACCGCGTGACGCCCGAGGGGGATCCGGTGATTCCGGGCGGCTGGCGCGAGAAGGACGTCAAGGTCGGCACGCATGTGCCGCCTTCCTATGCGTCGATTACCGCTTTCCTGGAGCGCGCGCACGAGGTATACGGTGCGGCCAGCGGCCTCGATGGACAACTGATTGCCTGCGCCTGCGCCCATCATCGCCTCGCCTGGGTGCATCCGTTTCGCGACGGCAACGGCCGCGTGATGCGGTTGCAATCGCATGCGGCGCTCCTGAAAATCGGCGTGGGGTCGGGACTGTGGGCGGTGTCGCGCGGATTCGCGCGCAATGTGCAGACCTACTACGACCGTCTGGCGGATGCCGATTCACTCCGGCGAGGAGACTACGATGGGCGCGGCAACCTTTCGGAAGCCGGGTTGGTTGGCTTCGCGCGGTTTTTTCTGGAAACCTGCCTGGACCAGGTCACCTTCATGGGGGAAATGCTAGACCTCGACAAGTTCCGGCAGCGCTTGCGCGCTTACGTGATCCTGCGCTCGGAGATGAGTGAGGGCATACGCCGCGAGGCGGAATTGCCGCTGTACCACCTGTTCCTGGCGGGAGAGATCACGCGCGGAGAGTTCAAGCAGATGAGCGGCCTGGGCGCGCGCACCGCCGACAGCCTGCTCGCGGCGCTGCTCAAGGCCGGAATGGTCGAGTCAGATACCTCCAGGGGGCCGTTACGCTTCGGTCTGCCGCTGGAGGCACTGGCGTATTATTTTCCCCGTTTGTATCCCGAGGCCGCCGCATGAGCAACGCTTCGCAGCAGATCGTCAACAAAGCTTGGAACTTCGCGCACGTGCTGCGCGACGACGGGCTACCCTGGGATCCGCCACGCTGGGAACCCTGCGGGAGTTCGGCGCGATCTTGCTTCGAGAGATGTGACGCTGGCCAGTCTGCTATTGATAAGCTACTCTGGTTATCTCTCGCCCTTGATCGACGAAGGAGCGGTGCTTGGTATTTAGCCGTTGGCTAAGTTTGAGACCTCAGGGCCAGAGTAACTTTCCTGCTTCGGAACATTGAACAATCGGCGACAGACCACTGGGCACATTAAAAACGGAAACCGTGGTCCCGTATTATTATGCCGGGGAAGGACCATACGAAAGAGGAACCGAAATGACCGCCATAAAAAGCGAAATCCGCGACGGCATGCATATCGACTGGGATGTGCCGATCACCATG
>CAYIRZ010000131.1:6734-8019 GCA_964365845.1 uncultured Streptomycetaceae bacterium | reverse complement strand
TCGCACTTGCGGATGTGGTATTCGATCCATTCCTTGTTGATCGTGATGTCGCCTTCGAAGAAATGAAAGCGCTTTTCGTCGAGCAGGTCGGCGATGCGCTCCGTGCCCATGTCCATGCCGTACACCTCCCACGGCGTGGTGGCGAGAATGCGATTCGAAAGATGGTGGCCGATGAAGCCGTTGACGCCCAGAATCAGGATTTTCTTCACTTGGGTCCGTTCCGTTCAGTGGGTTAATACGAGAGCATCGCTGCCGAAGAGCGGCCGGAAGTTTCCCGGGGTCAATACCTGCCCATCGATCTCGGCGCCCAGCACTTTCAGCGTCCGGCCGTCCGCACACCGAAGATACAGCTTATCGTTTGCCGCGAACAGGGTTGCGGCGCCGGCGCCGGCGGTTTTCTGATCGGTATAGAGCGTGCGCAGCAGTCGCAGCCGGCGCTTGCCGATCATGGAAAAGGCGCCGGGATAGGGCGGTGCTACCGCGCGTATCAGATTATGGATGCTCCAGGCGTCCTGTTTCCAGTCGATGCGGCCATCCTCGGGCCGCCGGCCGCCGAAATAGCTGCCGCGCGACAGATCCTGCGGCGACAACGCCGCGGTGCCGGCAAGCAATGCGGGCAGGCAACGGTCGAGCACGATTTCCGCCGCGAGCGTCACTTTGCGGAAGACGTCGACGGCCAGGTCGTTCGGCAATATGGGTACGGCCTGCCGGTCCACGATGCGTCCCGCGTCGGGTTTCTCGGCCATCTCATGCAGTGTCGCGCCGGTTTCGCGCTCGCCATGGATGACCGCCCAGTTCACCGGCACCCGGCCGCGGTACTTCGGCAGCAGGGAACCGTGCATGTTGAAGGCGCCCTTGCCGGCGATTTGCAGCAGCTCCGGCCTCAGCATGGAGCGGTAGTAGAACGAAAACAGGAAATCCGGCTGCAATGCCCGAATGCGTTCGGCAACTTCGGGCGCGTGGGGATCTTGTGGTGTGAGCGTCGGAATGTCGTGCTGATGCGCCAGTTCGGCGACGCTCGCAAACCAGATATTTTCTTCGGGATGGTCCTGGTGCGTAACGACCAGAGGGACTTCGACGCGGTGGGCGAGCAGGGTTGCCAGGCAGCGCACCCCTACGTCATGGTAGGCAAACACCACCGCGCGGGTCATCGGTTCCATCCGATGGGCAACGACAGCACGATGCGCCCGGGGTGCGGTGCGCCGTGTCCGCACCGAGGCTGCGCCCACCGTGACCCGGCGCACACCCCTACGTCATGGTAGGCAAACACCACCGCGCGGGTCAT
>CAYIRZ010000131.1:0-6634 GCA_964365845.1 uncultured Streptomycetaceae bacterium | reverse complement strand
GTGACCCGGCGCACACCCCTACGTCATGGTAGGCAAACACCACCGCGCGGGTCATCGGTTCCATCCGATGGGCAACGACAGCACGATGCGCCCGGGGTGCGGTGCGCCGTGTCCGCACCGAGGCTGCGCCCACCGTGACCCGGCGCACACCCCTACGTCATGGTAGGCAAACACCACCGCGCGGGTCATGGCAGGTCGGATGCGCGCTGCTCGGCCCGGACTCCCGGAACCGGATCGGATGATTCGTCCGTGCGTTCCAGCACCGCGGCGACGAGGTAGCGTGGCCGCGCCCGCACCTGCTGGTAAATCCGGCCGACGTATTCGCCCAGCAGCCCCAGCCCGAACAGCATGATGCCGATCAGGAAGAACGCCAGGATGTCGCGGTCGAATATCGCGCGCAGCCCTTCCCACAGGCTGCCGGAATGCAGCCAGCGGCTCCCGATCACGATCACGTAGGTTGCCATGGAGGCCAGGGAAACGACGATGCCGAGCAGGGAAAACATCTGCAGCGGCGCGACCGAAAAGCCGGTCATCAGGTCGAAATTGAGGCGCACCAGTTTGTAGAGCGAATATTTTGATTCGCCCGCCAGGCGTTCCTCGTGACGGACTTCCACTTCGGCCGGGTGACGTGCAAAGGTATAGGCGAGCGCCGGAATGAAGACATTGACTTCGCGGCAACTGTTGATGGCATTGACGATATTCCGGCCGTACGCGCGCAGCATGCAGCCCTGGTCGGTCATCTTGATGTGGGTGGTGCGCTCGCGCAACGCGTTGATGAGCCGCGAAGCCCAGCGCCGGAACAAGCTGTCGCGTCGCGCCTGGCGGATGGACCCGACATAGTCATGGCCTTCCCGCATTTTCGCCAGCAGTTTGCCGATTTCTTCGGGCGGATTCTGCAGATCCGCGTCGAGCGTGACGACGACTTCGCCGCGGCAGCGCTCGAACCCGGCCATGATGGCGAGATGCTGCCCGTAATTGCCGTTGAACAGGATGACGCGCGTGACATCCGGCCTGTTATCGAACTGCTCCCGCAGTAACGCCGCCGAACGGTCACGGCTGCCGTCATCGATGAAAATGATTTCGTAGCTTGCGCCAATGCCATCCAGAGCCGGGTACAAACGGTCGAACAAGGCCTGCAGACCGGCTTCCTCGTCGTAGACCGGGATGACTACGGATAATTGCGGCGTGCTCATGACCGTGACTCCGCGATGATGTCGCGCACCGCATGGCATACGCGTTCCACGTCGGCGAACTCCATGCCGGGAAACAGCGGCAGCGTGACGGTTTCGCGGCCGATGCGCTCGGCGTTGGGAAAGTCGCCTGCCTGGTATCCGAGCTGGCGGTAAACCGTGAACAGGTGCATGGCGGGGTAATGGATGCCGACGCCGATGCCCAGCTCGTGCATCATTTGTATGAATTGCTGGCGGCTGATACGCAGCTTGTCGAGCGGCAGCAGGGGGGCAAACATATGCCAGCTATGGCCCTCATCGCCGCGGGCGGGCAGCAGCGGCGGCGGATCGGTCTGCATGTGAGCAAAGTAATGCATGGCCAGCGCCCGGCGTTTGGTGTTGAACGCATCGAGATGTTTGATCTGGCCGAGTCCGACACGGGCTGCGACATCGGTGAGATTGTATTTGCCCCCGGGCAGCACGACATCGAGGTTGCCTGCCGAATCTTTGCGGATGCCGTGGAAACGCTGCAGTTCGACCGCTTTGACTTCGATATCGCCCGGCAACGACAGGGCCCCGCCCTCGATCGTCGTCATGTTCTTGTTGGGGTGAAAGCTGAATGACACCAGATCGCCGAAGCTGCCGATTTTCCTGCCGTGCCACGCGCTGCCTATGGCATGCGCGGCGTCTTCGATCACCCGCAGCTTGTGTTTTTGAGCCAGAGCATAGAGCCGGTCCATGTCTACCGGCAGGCCCGCGAAATGCACCGGCATGATCGCCCTGGTTTTCGCGGTAATGGCTTTTTCCACCTGGTCAAGGCTGACGTTCCGGGTATCGAGGTCGACGTCGACGAACACCGGCCGGGCGCCGACGCGCGTGATGACATTGGGGGTCGCGGTAAAACTCAGAGCGGGCGTAATCACTTCGTCGCCGGGGCCGATGCCGCAGACTTGCAGCGCGACCTCGAGCGCGCCGGTGGCTGAAGTCAGCGTCCGCACCGGCCGTCCTCCGAGATAGGCTGAAAGCGCCTGCTCCAGCGCGAGCACTTGCGGACCGCTGGTGATCCAGCCCGAACGCAGTACCTCGGCCACGCCCTGGATGGTTTCTTCGTCTATGGTGGGGCGGGTAAAGGGCAGAAAGTCCATTATTGTTGAACGCTTGTTACGAGGGGTCGGTGCCGACCGCTCAACTCCGGGCAACGATGAAAACGCCGATGATAATGAAGCCGATACCGGTCAGCCGCATCATCGTCACGGCTTCTCCGAACAGATACCAGGCGGCGATGGCATTGACCACGTAGCCGATCGACAGCATCGGGTAAGCAATGCTGACCTCGACGCGCGACAGGGCCATGATCCAGACCACGACGCTGACCACATAGCAGGCCAAACCCATAATGATATGCGGTTCGGAGGCGAGTTTCCATCCCACGGGCAGGATGTTTTCCTGGGAAAACTCGAAAGCGCCGACGGCATTGGTGCCGGCCTTCAGCAACAACTGCGCGGCGGCATTGAGCAGCACGCCGCACAACACGAGAGAAAAACTCAGGGCGTTCATGGCTTAGGGTTTCCGGGGGGGGCTGGCACGCCCGGGTTGTTCTTGGGAGAAGGTTTTTACGACAACCCGTCGGGTATCGCGGGCGATTATGTGCATGGGCAACCCGTTTTTTTCGAATTCTGCGTAGGTTTGCGGCGTCATGATGGCGAGAGCGTAAGGGCTGCCGCGCCAAGCGCGCTCGAACTCCCGATAGTCGGGCAGCCCCAACCCCGGTTCCTGGGCGAGACCATAAGCCATCTCATCCGCGAAAGCAACCAGGGTCACGGTGCGCTTGACGTAGAACGGCAGTGTTTGCTCGTAGGTGCCGACGCTGTAGAATGGCGTGTCGGCTTTGAGCCAGGGTTTGATTTCCTGCGCCAGATAATAAGCCGACGAGGCGCGTGCCAGGCTGTCGTGCCCCATCATCGCCAGTTGGCCGGCAGCGAGGCTGGAGAAACACAATGCGATCAGGGTGGCAGTGATGTGGCCGCGCAGGCAGCGGTAAAAGGCATAGCCGGAACCGGACAGAACCACTCCGCCGGTTGCAAACAGCCAAGGCACGTAGGTTTCGTATAGCGCGACGGGCACCTCGTCGCTGGCAAAACGCACGGCCTGCGGGGCGAATGCCAGGAGAACAGGGCCGAGCAGCAGCGGCGGCAACAAGTGCCAGCGCAGCGTCATCGCCTGATGCTCGCTCAGGTACCGTCCCATAAGCAGGGTCAATGCAGGGAAAATCGGCAGGATATACGACGGCAGTTTGGAGCCCGATACCGAGAAAAAAGCGAATATCAGCACTGCCCACAACAGCAGGAGCCGCTGCGGTTGAAAGCCGGCCGGGGCGCCGCGTTTCGTCCAGCTTGCGGGCAATGCCGCACACAGGGTGAACAGCCACGGCAGGATGGTCAGCGCGAGTATCGGAAAAAAATACCACCATGGACCGGGGCGGCGGTGGGTCTGGGTCAGAAAGCGCTGGAAGTGCTCGTGGATGAAAAAAAAGTCGAAGAACTCCGGGTTGGCGAGCGATACCGCCACGAACCAGGGGGCCGCGATGACCAGGAACAACAGGCTTCCCGTCACAATGTGGAGACGGCGCAGCAGGCCGAAATCGCGTTCGAGAACCACGTACGCGGCCAGCACCATGACCGGCAGCACGACCCCCATCAACCCTTTGCTCAAAGCCGCGAGTGCCATCGCAGCCCACGCCATGTGTATCCACAGGCTGTTACCGGCTGGCGTTACGTTCTCTTTCAAACCGAGCAGGAGCCCAGCCAGGGTCAGGGTCATGAAGAAAGTCACCCCCATGTCGAGAGTGGCGACATGGGCAACCAGGACATAACCCAGGCTGCTCGCCAGAGCCAGTGCGGCATAAAAGCCGGCCAGCGCGCCGAACAGGGCTGCGCCGACGAAATAGACGAGCACGACGCCGGCAAAACCGGTCAGTGCCGGCCACAGCCGGACGGTCCATTGGTGTTCGCCGAACCCCTTGTAGGCCGCCGCCGTCGCCCAGTACTGCAATGGCGGCTTTTCGAAATATTTGATGCCGTTCAGGCGTGGCGTCAGCCAGTCGCCGGTCGCCACCATCTCGCGCGGGATTTCCGCATAACGGCCTTCGTCGGGGCGCACCAGCTTGCGGTAATCGAGATTGCCGAACCAGAGGACAGCCAGTACGGCGAGCAGCAGGATCAGGGTGCCGCGTTGGGGCAGGGTGTGACTGGACATTGGATTGAAAGGGAAGCCTGGATCCTTGGTGGCGGGATATTCGCAGAAGGCGTTATGGGACGCTGGCAAGACATTGTTTGGCAAGCACCGTAAAGCACTCATCGCTGGCTGCGTCAAGCGCGAGCACGGGCGCGTGCCCGAGTGTCGGATAGTGTTTGAGCGTCGAGCGGGTATAGGCCGGATCGTAGTGTTTGATCAGCAGATCTTCGGTGAACTCGCCCCATTTTCCTTCCAGCGCGAGTTTTTTCCAGTGCGTGATCGTGTCGTGACCATACAGGCCGGCCAGGCACTCGAGTTTCGCGATCAGCGTGTCGGGCTGGTCCATGTAGTGCACGTATTCTTCCTTGAGCAGGGTGATGCGGACCGGCAGAGGCGCTTCCAGCCGTATGCAATCGCTCTGCCACATCGCATCGATCAGCGCTTCCGGAACGCGCAGGCTGCCGATTTTCTTGCTTTCGGCCTCGACGTATACCGGGCGCTGCGCCGAGAAGCCGTGCAGCTCGTTCCAGATCAGGCTCTCGAACATTTTCTGTGACGGCTGCGGCGCATCGGGCAGGTTGCCGAGCACCGAGCCGCGGTGCGCGGCGAGCGCTTCGAGGTCAAGCGCCTGTCCACCGCATGCCCTGAGCGCGCGCAGCAGACGGCTTTTCCCGGAGCCCGTCAGGCCGCAGATGACGCGCCATTGGAATTTTTGCGGCAGCGTCGCGAGATCGGCCACCACCGTTCTGCGATAGGCTTTGTAGCCGCCGTCGAGCTGCCCGGCGCGCCATCCGATCTGGTGCAGCACGTGAGCGAGCGCGCCGCTGCGGCTGCCGCCCCTCCAGCAATAGACCAGCGGACGCCAGTTCCGGGGGCGGTCCTGAAAGCGCACGCTCAGGTGCCGGGCGATGTTGGCGCTGACCAGCGCCGCACCGAGTTTTTTGGCGTCGAAAGAGGAAACCTGCTTGTAGAGCGTGCCGACCTGCGCGCGCTGCGTGTTATCGAGTACCGGGCAGTTGAACGCGCCTGGAATATGGTCTTCGGCGTACTCGTCTTCCGAGCGAACGTCGATAATCTCGTCAAACTCGGGCAGTTGTGCTACGGTTACCAGCGCCGGTCCTCTGGTAGCGGTGGTTTGCGGGGACGGGTGGGTCCTCGATGAGCTGGCGTGCTTTGCAGCCGTTGAGTCCGTTGTGACAGGCATGGCTATAGTTTACGGGAAAAATGAACAAACCTCTCGAATCCAAGCAGATCAGGCTTACGCACTTCTCCCATGGCGGTGGGTGAGGCTGCAAACTGACGCCAGCGTTGCTGAGCGAAGTTCTTTCCAAATCGCCGGTCGCGAAAATCTTTCCCGATCTGCTGGTCGACAACGAGTCGAGCGATGACGCTGCCGTGTATCGCATCAACGATACACAGGCGATTGTCGCGACCACCGATTTTTTCACGCCCATCGTCGATGACCCGTATGATTTCGGACGCATCGCGGCGACCAATGCGATTTCCGATATTTATGCCATGGGCGCCAAGCCTTTTCTGGCGCTGGCCTTGCTGGGCATGCCGGTTGGCAAAATCCCGGTCGAGGCCATCCAGCGCATCGTGGCCGGCGGCCATGCGGTGTGCGACGTCGTCGGCATCCCGATCGCCGGCGGCCATTCGATCGATTCGTCGGAGCCGATTTATGGCCTGGTGGTGCTGGGGCTGATGCATCCCGGAAAGGTCAAGCGCAACGACCAGGCGCGGGCGGGAGATGTGTTGATCCTCGGCAAGGCGCTAGGCGTGGGTGTCATGAGCGCAGCGCTCAAGAAAGGCGAACTGCGCGACAAGGCCTACCAGCAGATGCTGGAAACCGCGACACAGCTCAATACCCCGGGCCTGGCGCTGGCGGAGATGCCCGAAGTGCATGCCCTGACCGACGTTACCGGCTTCGGTCTGCTCGGCCACCTGCTCGAAATCTGCCGCGGCTCGAAACTCAAGGCCGAGATCGGCTTCGGGCAACTGCCGATTCTGTCGGCGGCGCGCCATTTGCTGGAGCAGGGTTATGCTACCGGCGCTTCCGACCGCAACTGGACGAGCTACCAGCATGAAGTGACGCTGCCTGCCGGCACCCCCGATTGGTACAAAACACTTCTCACCGATCCTCAGACCAGCGGCGGCCTGCTGGTCGCCTGCGCACCGGCATCCGTAGCCGCGGTGCTCGAGGTTTTCAAGAGTCAGGGTTTCAATCAGGC
>CAYIRZ010000130.1:6571-8033 GCA_964365845.1 uncultured Streptomycetaceae bacterium | reverse complement strand
TCGTGCCGTCAGCGCGGCGCCAGCGCAGCAGCGCCTCGAGACCGATGACCTCGCCACTGGCCAGGTTAACCTTCGGCTGGTAGTGCAGCAGAAATTCGTTGCGCTCGAGCGCGTGACGCAGTTCGTTTTCCAGGCGAAGATTTTCCTCCGCGTGAACGTTCATCTCCGCGATGTAGTACTGGTAGCCGCTGCCGCCCATTTCCCTGGCGCGATACATGGCACTGCGGGCGTTTCTGATAAGCCGCTCCATATCCCCGCCATCGTCGGGATACAGCGCAATACCAACGCTGGCGTTGACGAACATCTCGTGGCCATCGATCCTGAGCGGCTGCGCGAAGGCATCGAGCACCTTCTGCGCCACCGGTGCCGCGTCCTGCGCGGAGGCGAGTTCCCGCAAGATCAACGAAAACTCATCGCCTTCGATCCGGCTTACCGTATCGGCATCGCGCATGCAGTCGAGCAACCGCCGCGCGGCCTCCTGCAGCAGCTTGTCACCAATCAGGTGTCCAAGCGTATCGTTGATCAGTTTGAAGCGGCCCAGATCAATGCACAACACCGCCGCCATACCGCCGCTCCGTCCCGCCTGCGCCAACGTCTGCATGAGCCGGTCGTGGAATAGCGCACGGTTCGGCAGGCCGGTCAGGCTGTCGTAGTAAGCAAGATGGAGCAGGCGCTGCCCCATCTCCTTCTGCTGCGTCACATCCTCGGTAATGCCGGCGACACGATGGATCCGGCCGTGCTCATCGGCGACAGGAAAAGCACGATCATTCAGCCAGCGTGACGATCCGTCCGGCATGACAATGCGATACTCGACTTCGCGTTCACCCGCAACCGCGCATTTCAATGCCGCATCCACTCCATCGCGATCGTCAGGATGGATCATCTGCTTCCAGCTCGTCGGGTCGGCCCTGAGGCTGTCCACGCTGCGCCCGAATATGCGCTCATACGCCGGACTCACGTAGACGTGCCGGCGGGTTTCGGCGTCTATGATCCAGAACACTTGCGGAATATTGCAGGCAAGCTGGCGGAACTGCTCCTCGCTTTCACGATGCGCCTGAGCCACCTGTCGATGTTCACGCCGCGTTTGCGCCTCGCGTAATTCGCGCTGCACCGCCGGCAACAAACGTTTGAGGTTTCCCTTGATCAGGTAATCGTGCGCGCCCCTTTTCATCATCGCCACCGCATTGTCTTCGCCGATGGTGCCGGAGACTATGATGAAGGGCAGATCCAACCCGTGTTCCTGCAGAATGCGTAGCGCTTCGGTACCGCAAAAACCGGGCATCGTGTAATCGGCAATGACAATATCCCACTCGCCATGTTCAAGGGCCGCATGCATCTTTTCAGCGCTTTGCACGCACACGTACATGGGGTCGTAGCCACCTCGCCGCAGTTCCGCCCGCAGCAATTCCTCGTCATTTCCGTTGTCCTCGACGATCAGGACGCGAAGTGGAACCACCATCTA
>CAYIRZ010000130.1:1384-6471 GCA_964365845.1 uncultured Streptomycetaceae bacterium | reverse complement strand
ATAATCAGATCAAATTGCATCTCCTGGGCCCGTCTCAGCGCCTTGATCGGGGAACTGTACGGCTCCACCATGTACTGCCCCAGATACCCCTCCGCCGCGTTAAGCACACGGCGCAAAGCTTTCAGTATGTTCTCGTCATCATCGACGAGCATGATTCGGTACATGATCATCTCCCTTTTGTTGCGCGCACATGGATCTTGACGGGATTACCATCGGCTTTTTCGTAGACGCGAATCTTCTCGATTAATATCAAGTTCAGCATATGGTTCGCGGACAACAACATGATTCCATCCCTCGTCATCAGGTCCCTGGACAGCACCATTCCGCCCCGCAGTTGCGCAGACGTTATGCATGCATCATCGACCGGCGCGGCCGGCGCGGTTCCTGCGCCGATGACATCAATGAATGCCTCTACAACAGTCGGATCATAGCGTTTCCAGCGACCGTCAACGATGAACGCGCGGGCCTGGACGGGGGACAGACACATGTTGGTCACACGGCCGCGCTGCAATCCGTGGTAATCGCCGGCAACGGCCAGGATGCGCGCGCCGAGGGGAATATTGTCGCCGCTCAGACGGTCAGGGTAACCGATGCCGTCGAGGCGCTCGTGCTGGCTGCGGATCAGGCGCGCCGCCCCTGCCAGCTGGTCCAGCGCCATCAGCGCAGCCTGACCCTTGATCGGATGCTTGTTAACTTCCTGCCGTTCTTCACTGCTCAGTTCCTCAAGCGCTTTATTGACCACGCTGTCAGGCAGCGCCAGCTTGCCGATGTCGCGCAGCAGCGCCGCTACCGTGATGTCCTGCAGTTCGGCATCTCCGGCTTTCAGCTTTTGCGCCATGCGGCGCGCGAGGTCGGCGACGCGGCGAGAATGACCCGTGCCCGCGCCTTCGCGCAGCTCGATCAGATGGGAAAACACCGTGATCGAAGTGATGAAGCTTTTCTTCAGCTTGTCGTGTGCCTGCTCCAGGGATGCCATGGCCCCGTGCAACGCCGCGGTACGCTGCGCGACGATATCCTCAAGGCCGGCATTGAGCGCCGCCAGATCGCGGTTCTGCTTGCGGGTCAGTTCTTCGAGGCGCGCTTTCTCGCGCGCCAGATTTCTGAGTTCGAGCGCCTGCTTCACCAGCAGGATAACGTCATCATCGAGCCACGGCTTCGAGATATAACGGTAGATCTCGCCGCGGTTGACAGCCGCGATGGTCGAGCTGATATCGGAGTAGCCCGTCAGCAGGATACGCATCGTATCGGGCCAGCGCTGGCGCACTTGTTCAAGAAAGCGCGCGCCATCCATCTCCGGCATGCGCATATCCGAGATCACCAGATCGACCCCAGTCTCGCTCAGCACGGCAAGCCCCTGCTCCCCGCTGGTCGCGGTCAGCACGCGGTAGCCGTGCGGCCTGAAAAGGCGCTTCAGCGAACTGAGGATGTTGGCTTCGTCATCCACGCAGAGCAGCGTGGCGACGCCGTCCTGCAGTTCGGGTTGGGGGGTATGTTCCGCCTGATCCATGTTATGCCACCGCCATGTCCACGGGTTTATTGGCATCGACACGATTGACCGGCAGCCACACGCGAAACGTGGCGCCCTTGCCCGGTTCGCTCTCCACCTCGATGCGGCCGTGGTGCTTCTGCACAATGCCGTAGGCTAACGACAACCCCAGGCCGGTACCCTTGCCTACCGGCTTGGTGGTAAAGAAAGGGTCGAAAATGCGCTTGAGGTTTTCCGGCGCGATGCCCTTGCCGGTGTCGGCAAATTCCACCCATACGTGGTCGTTGACCGCGCCGGTCCGGATGGTGATTCTGCCCCGCGCGCCCTCCATGGCGTGCGAGGCGTTCACCAGCATGTTCATGAACACCTGGTTCAACTGCGATGCCAGGCACTCCACCTGCGGCAGGTCGCCATACTGCTTGACGACTTCCGCCTTATATTTGATCTCGTTGTGCACGATATTCAGCGTGCTGTCGAGCCCGCCGTGCAGATCGACCCACTGCCATTCCGCCTGATCGACATGCGAGAAATCCTTGAGGTCCTGCACGATTTTCTTGACCCGGTCCAGGCCCTCCCTGGATTCCCGCAGCAGCGAAACGATATCCTCGCGCAGGAACGCGATGTCTGTCTCCTGCTTCAGCGCCTGGATGCGTTGCGCCGCCGCCGGCGCCTGCCGCAGCAGAGGCTCCAGATCCGCATAGGCATCCAGGATGGCAAAAATATCCCGCAGATAATTCTGCAGCGATGCCATATTGGAATTGACGAAACCGATCGGATTATTGATTTCGTGCGCCACACCGGCCGCAAGCTGGCCGATGGACGCCATTTTCTCCGACTGCAATAACTGATTGTGCGCTTCTTCCAGTTTCTTGATCAGCGCGTGCTGTTCTTCCTTCTCCCGCTGCATCGCCGCTTCGGCGAGCTTGCGATCGGTGATGTCGCGGAAGCTGAATATCCGGCCCACGCTGTCCACCCCCACGGGCTGCGGCAGCGAATAACGCTCGATGATCCTGCCATCGGCGCACTCGACGACATCAAAGCTCTCCGCCTCGGGGCGCCGGCGCAGGTCATCCATTTTCGACAGAAAACCGGCTGGGTCTTTCAACTGTCCCGAGACATGGGACATCATCAGATCGTGCTCCCAGAATGCGGTAATCGAGTCGGGAATGCGCCACATGTCCACGAAGCGCCGGTTGAAACGCACGATCCGGCCGCCCGTGTCGAGCGCCATGATGCCGTCCGCCGTCGATTCCAGCGTGGTCCCCAGCATCGACAGCAGTTGCTCGAGCTGCGCTTCCGCGCGCTGGCGCTCGGCCAGCTCCGCGCGCAGCTCGCTGTTCTGCTGGTTCAGATTCCCGGAGGTCAGCTCCAGCGAGCGCTCGATCACGAGACGGTCGGCATCCGCGCTCTCGTAGGCGTCGCTTACCGCGGCCATGAACATCTCCAATCCCGGCGGCATGGCTGCGGCGTCGCCGAAAAAACGCTTGATTTGCCGTTGCAACAACCGGTGCATGGATCGATGTTCCGGAACGGCGGCGCTCGTCATGGTCATGACGCCGCATATAAAATCGCCCGGGGAATCTCCCGCGGCGACATGATCTTGTCCACGCCGCCGAGCTTGATCGCCTCTTTGGTATGGTCCAGACCGAACAGCCCCGCCGACCCCTCGATGGTATGGGCCGTCCGGAACAACGCGTTTTCGCCCTCTGGGACCCAAGTGACGTGCCCGTTGTCTCGTCGCATGATGGCTGGCATGGCATCGCTCCTACGGCAGGATCAGTTTGGATACCGCATCGAGCAGTTGCGCGGGCTGGAAGGGCTTGACCACCCAGGCCTTCGCGCCGGCCTCCTTGCCCGCAAGCCTCTTGTCCTCTTGCGATTCGGTGGTGAGCATGATGATCGGCGTGAATTTGTAGGCCGCCAGTTGCTTCACGTTCTTGACGAGGGTGATGCCGTCCATGCGCGGCATGTTCACGTCGCTGATCACCAGATGCACTTTCTGCCCGTTGAGCTTGTCCAGTGCTTCCTTGCCATCCCCCGCCTCGATAACCTCATAGCCCGCGCCTTTCAGGGCGATATTCACCACTTGGCGCAAGGAGGCCGAATCGTCAACAACAAGTATCGTCTTAGCCATTTTTCTTGTCGCGCATTTCTCACTCCGCGAAGCCGACCATTTCCCGTCCGATCTGACCGAGCGGAACGGTTCTTTCAACCGCGCCGCGCTTCACCGCCTCTCTGGGCATGCCGTACACCACGCACGTCTCCTCGTCTTGCGCGAGGGTGCGCGCTCCGGCTTTGCGCATCTCCAACAGACCGGCGGCGCCGTCGTCGCCCATGCCGGTCATGATGACGCCAAGCGCATTGGCCCCGGCGCACTTCGCCACCGAGCGGAACAGCACGTCCACCGAAGGGCGGTGCCGGTTCACGAGCGGGCCGTCGACGACTTCGACGAAGTATTGCGCGCCGCTGCGCTTCATCAGCATGTGCTTGCCGCCCGGAGCGATCAGCGCCCGCCCCGGGACGACACGATCGTTGTTCTGCGCCTCCTTGACGGCGATCTGGCACAGGCTGTCGAGCCGGGCGGCAAACGCCGCGGTGAATTTCTCCGGCATGTGCTGCACGATGACCATGCCCGGCGACACCCTGGGAAGCGCGGTGAGGACCACTTCGAGCGCCTGCGTGCCACCGGTGGAAGTGCCGATCGCCACGACCCGTTCGGTGGTCTGGATCATCGCGCGGCTTGCCGCCGGCGGCAAAATGACGTCCGCCGTGTGCTTGGCCTGGGCCACCGGCGCGGGCTCGCTACGCGCGACCAGGCGCTTGACGTTGGCGCACGCCGCGGCCTTGACCGCGCTGATCAGATCGTCGGATGCGTCGTTCAGGAACTGCCTGAGCCCGAGCTTGGGCTTGGTGACGATCGCGACCGCGCCGGCGGCGAGCGCTGCCATCGTGGTTTGCGCGCCTTTCTCCGTCAGCGTCGAGCAAATGACGACCGGCGTGGGCCGCTCATGCATGAGCTTCTTGAGAAAGGTGATGCCGTCCATGCGCGGCATCTCGACATCGAGCACGATCACGTCCGGCCATTGGCTTTTCATCCGCTCCATGGCGAAAAGCGGGTCGGCAGAGGCGCCGATAACTTCGATGCCGGGGTCGGCATCGAGCAGGCCGGTCAACACCTGGCGCACCACTGCCGAGTCGTCCACCACCATGACTTTGATGCGTTTCATGCGGACTCTCTTGATTCCAGCGGACAGGCGGCGACTGGTTCGACCTGGCGCGCCCAGACATCGCCGCTTGCCACGTCAAAGATGATTTGCCGGTGGCCCACGCCGAACAGGCTTTCGGAGACGATGGGAATGCCATGAGAACGCAGCAGGCGCCGCGCCGCTTCCCCGTTTTTTTGCCCGATGTTGAGCGCATCCGCCCGCCTCTGCTTCGGAAACATGTCACCGCCGCCGAAAATCTTCGCCTGGCATTCGGCCAGAGCCACTCGCGCGCGGGCCAGGTCTCGCAGCATCAGCAACATCGCCTCTTCGCCGTAGCGGCCATCCAGCTCGACCCGCGGCCGGCCGCCGCGCGCCGCCAGCAGAAAATGCGACAT
>CAYIRZ010000130.1:0-1374 GCA_964365845.1 uncultured Streptomycetaceae bacterium | reverse complement strand
CCCGACGCCGCGCGGTTCGGCGGGGGGGGCCACGGGGGGGGGGGGGCGGCGGGCCCCGGCGCCACGCCAACAGAAAATGCGACATCGCGCCGATGAGCTTGGCGGGATGCCAAAGCGTAATGGACACGCACGAACCGAGCAGCGTGCGGATCCTGCAATCCGCATCGCCGACGTAGTACTCGCCGGGTTGCACTAATATCTCGATTATGTCTGTCGCGTCGCTCATCGATTTACGGCTTGCGGTAGATCGAGGGCGCCACCGGCTGCACGGCAGTGGTGATGTCGTGCAGATTTTCCGAATGGCCGATGCAGAAATGCCCGCCCGGCTTCAGCAGCGACAGCACGCGCGTAACCACCTGCCGCTTGGTGTCGCCGTTGAAATAGATCATCACGTTGCGCAGGAAAATGATGTCGAAGGCGCCGAGCTGGGGCAGCGGCGCATTGAGATTGGCATGCATGAATTGCACCCGGCTGCGCAGGCTGCGCTCTACCAGCAGCGTGCCTTGCTGGTCGTCCAGGCCCTTCAGGCAAAACCGCTGCAGATAAGCTTGCGGGACATGCTTGGCGCGCTCCATCGAATAGTGTCCGGCCTGCGCCCGGGCAAGCACGCGTGCACTGATGTCGGTGCCGATGACTTCCCAGGGGCCGTCCCCCAGGCAGTCCGCGAGCACCATCGCCATGCTGTAGGCTTCTTCGCCGGTCGAGCTGGCCGCGCTCCACACCCGGAACGGCTGCGCGCGCCGGCGCGCCGCCGAGGCCTGTTCCCGCAGCAAATCGAAATGCTTCGGTTCGCGGAAAAAATAAGTCTCGTTGGTGGTCAGCAGATCGACCGCGGTCTGCACTTCGGCGGGCGCCTTGCCGCTTTTCAGCAGGCGGAAGTACTCCGTGTAGCTGCCGAGCTGATATTGATCCAGGCGCTTGGCCAGGCGGCCGCTGACCAGCGCCTTCTTGGCCGACGACAGACTGATGCCGGCGGCCTCGTAGATGAAGCGCTGAAACTGGGTGAACTCCTGGTCGCTGATGTCTATTACGCTCATCGCTGCTGTCCGTGCCAAAAAAATCCGCGCCCTCCTCTAGCTAGGGCCTGTTACTGATCCGGCCACGAAATAGTGCATGGGCCGTAGGGCGGGAATCCCTTCCCGCCGGGTTGTCGGCAAAGGATTGCCGACCTACAACTACGCACTATTTGGCGGCGTTCTCGGTAACAATTGCCCCATGAGTGCGGTGATTGTTAACAGGCCCTAGGGTTACGGGTTGAAGAAAATCAAGCCGCGGCGGCCTCGGGCAGCGGCGCCTGCGCGCCCGCACCGGCCTCGGCAAGCGCGCCCATCTCGTCCATGGACAGTATGCGGTTGAGGTCGAGGAGGATGACGA
>CAYIRZ010000129.1:0-8072 GCA_964365845.1 uncultured Streptomycetaceae bacterium | reverse complement strand
CACCTCAGCGCCGACCGGCCGCGCATCAACCAGCAGTTCTTCGACTTTATCGATAACACCGCCCCGCAAGCCGAGGCGCTCTACATCCTGGGCGACCTGTTCGAGTACTGGGCGGGGGACGACGACCTCGCCGACGCTCTGAATATCTCTGTCGCCGATGCCTTCAAGCTGCTCGGCGGCAAGAGCGTTGCCGTCTATTTCATGCACGGCAATCGCGACCTGCTCATCGGGCAGGCCTTCGCGCACCACTGCGGCGCCAAGCTGATTCCCGACCCCACGCTGCTCAACCTCTACGGCACCCGCACGCTGCTCATGCACGGTGACACGCTGTGCACCGACGACACCGAATATCAGAAATTCCGCGCCTACGCGCGCAATCCCGACAATCAGGCCCAATTCCTGGCGCAGCCGCTGGAAACCCGGAGACAACAAGTGCTCGGCATGCGCGCACAAAGCGAGCAGAACAAGCAGACCAAGTCCGAAGAAATCATGGACGTCACGCCGGCGGCGGTGGAACAGGTATTGCGCGAGCACGGCTACCCGCGCTTGATCCACGGCCACACCCACCGCCCTGCGCGGCACCTGCACGTCGTCGACGGACACGATTGCGAGCGCTGGGTGTTGAACGATTGGTACCAGCGCGGCGGCTATCTGCGCTGCGACGCCGGCGGTTGTACGGCAGAAATGCTCTAATAAACTAGGCTAACCCCCGCGCCAGGTCGGCCCTGATGTCCTCGATGTTCTCGAGCCCCACCGCCACCCGCAACAGGCCATCGCCTATGCCTGCCGCTGCGCGCGCTTCGGGCGAGATGCGGCCGTGAGTCGTTGACGCCGGGTGGGTGATGGTGGTCTTGGTATCGCCCAGGTTGGCGGTGATCGAGATCAGTTTTGTGCCGTCCACGACACGCCACGCCGCATCCTTGCCGCCTTTGACGTCGAACGACACGATCGCGCCGCCGCTTTTCTGCTGGCGCATGGCCAATTCGTGCTGCGGATGCGACGGCAGGCCGGGATAGTAGACGCGGGCTATGCCCGGCTGGGCCTCCAGCCAGCGCGCCAGTTCCAGCGTGGCTGCCGACTGCGCTGCCATGCGGATGCCCAGCGTCTCCAGGCCCTTGAGGATCACCCAGGCGTTGAACGCGCTCAAGGTCGGCCCTGCCGTGCGCAGGAAACCCAGCACGCCTTCGTAAACCACTTCGCGTTTTCCCAGCACCGCGCCACCCAGCACCCGCCCCTGACCGTCGAGGTACTTGGTCGCGGAGTGGATCACCACATCGGCGCCCAGCGCCAGCGGCTGCTGCAGCGCCGGCGAACAGAAGCAGTTATCGACCACCAGCAACGCGCCCGCTTTCTTCGCGACCGCGGCCAGCGCTGCAATATCGTAGACCTCGGTCAGCGGATTGGAGGGCGTCTCGAGATAGAACATGCGGGTATTCGGCTTCACCGCCGCCTGCCATTTCGCCGGCTCGTTGCCCGATACGAAGGTGGTGTCGACACCAAAGCGCTTCATGATGTTGCCCAGCAACTGCACCGTCGCGCCGAATACACCCGCGGAACACACGATGTGATCGCCGCCCTTCAACAACCCCATCACGCACGACAGGATTGCCGCCATGCCGGATGCAGTGGCGATGCAGCACTCCGCGCCTTCGAGCGCGGCCAGGCGCTGCTCGAACACCGTCACCGTCGGGTTGGTGAAGCGCGAGTAGATGTTGCCCGGCTCCTGGTTGGAAAAGCGCGCCGCGGCCTGTGCCGCCGATTTGAACACGAAGCTCGAGGTGAGATACAGCGCCTCGGAATGCTCGCCGAACTGGCTGCGCTCGATGCCCGCGCGCACCGCCAGGGTTTCCAGTTTGTAGTTTTCAGACATGATCACCGCCGGCAATTCGTTTAAACAACAAAAAACCCGTTTCAGCTCTCGCTAAAAACGGGTTTTCACTCGCTTTAGCCGTATTTATTAAGCGCCCGCAAGCTGATACTCAAATCGGCGCACCTTGAAATTACTCCGGCCCGATTATGTTGTCAAGTTAGCGGCTCAATCCACCAGCTCCAGTCCCAGGTCGAGTTGGGTTGCAGCCTGCTCTGCCTCCCTGGCGCCGTCGCGCCGCTTCGTTTCCACGCCGTCGAGATATTCCCGCGTCACGTCGCCGGTGATATAGACACCGCTGAAGCACGAGGTCTCGAAGTTCGTCACTCCGGGATTGACGCTCTTCACGTCGTCGATCAGCGCTTCGAGGTCCTGGTAAATCAGCTCGTCGCAGCCGATCTCGCGCGCGATCTCGGCATCGGAGCGGCCGTTGGCGATCAGCTCGTCCCGCGTCGGCATGTCGATGCCGTAGACGTTGGCGTATCTGACGGGCGGCGCGGCCGAGGCGAAATACACCTTGCGCGCGCCGGCCTCGCGCGCCATCTGCACGATTTCTCTGCTGGTGGTGCCGCGCACGATGGAATCGTCGACCAGCAGCACGTTCTTGCCCTGGAACTCCATGCCGATGGCGTTCAGCTTCTGCCGCACCGATTTCCTGCGCACCCCCTGCCCGGGCATGATGAAGGTGCGGCCGATGTAGCGGTTCTTGATGAACCCTTCGCGGTACGGCAGGTCGAGATACTTCGACAACTGCATCGCCGCGGGACGGCTCGAATCGGGGATCGGGATCACGACATTGATATCAAGATGGCTGTAGTTGCGCCTGATCTTGTCGGCGAGGCTCTCGCCCATCCGAAGCCGTGTTTCGTAGACCGAGATGCCATCGATCACCGAGTCCGGTCGCGCCAGATAGACGAATTCGAACATGCAGGGATTGAGCGAGACGTTCTGCGCGCACTGGCGGCTGAAGAAATTGCCGTCGTCGTCGATGAAAATCGCCTCTCCCGGCGCGACATCGCGAATGCGCTGGAAGCCGAGCGTGTCGAGGGCAACGCTTTCGGACGCCACCAGGTATTCGTGGCCTTGCGGCGTTTCGGCACGGCCGAACACCAGCGGACGTATGCCATAGGGATCGCGGAAAGCGAGCAGCCCGTAGCCCGCGATCATCGCCACTACCGCATAGGCGCCGCGGCAACGCCGGTGCACGCCAGAGACCGCGGCGAAAATTGCCGCCGGGTCGAGCTTGTAATGGGGCGTTGCCTCCTGCAACTCGTGCGCCAGCACGTTGAGCAGCACCTCGGAATCGGAATTGGTGTTGATGTGGCGCAGATCCTGGCGGAACAGGTCGTTCTTGAGCTGTTCGGCGTTGGTAAGATTGCCGTTGTGCCCGAGCACGATGCCGAACGGCGAGTTGACGTAGAACGGCTGCGACTCGGCCGCCGACCATGCCGAGCCCGCCGTCGGGTAGCGCGTATGCGCGATGCCCGAGAAACCGGCCAGCGCGCGCATGTTGCGCGTGCGGAACACGTCGCGCACCATACCACTGCCCTTGTGCATGTGAAAAGCCGCGCCATCGGCGGTGACTATGCCCGCGGCATCCTGACCACGATGCTGCAGCACCAGTAAACCATCATACAAGAGCTGGTTTACCGGATTCTTAGCCACCACACCAAGAATTCCGCACATCGTGTTTCCTCGATTTCAGTTGTAAGAGATACGCCGTGACAAATCGCCCGGCAGCCAGATTTTAACGGACAGGGCCAAAGCCTCGAGCGGCGGGCTGAGAACCGCGTCGCGCCACGCCGGCCTTTTCGGCAGGGAAGTCAGTCCCGCCAGCAACACCAGCACCAGCACGATCAGCGCGCCGCGCGCCAGACCGAACACGCCGCCAAGAATACGGTCCTCGGCAGCCAATCCCGCGCTTTTCACCAATCCGGATACCATCTTTGCCACTAAGCTCATCAGCAGCAGAACCACGAAAAATATTCCCGCGAATCCGGCCAGCAGGCGCAATTCCTCGCCCGGGATCGCGGCCGGCAGCAGTTCCGACAGCTTGCCGCCGAACAGATTCGCGATCACGAATGCCACCACCCACGCCAGCAGCGCCAGTATTTCGCGCACCAAACCACGGATCACACTGAGCAGTATCGACAGACCGACGATGGCCAGCACAGCGTAATCGAAAACCGTCATTGCGCCTTATTTCGGAATAACTTTCCCGTTGAGGCCGATCGCCGCGAGCTGCTTCTGCGTTTTATCCGCGGCCTCGCGCGTGGCGAACGGCCCGGCACGCACTCGTGTCACATCGCCCTTCGCGGTCTTGACGACCTCGGTATAAGACTTGATGCCGGCATCTGAAATCTGCTGCCGCATCTGTTTTGCTTTCGCGACGTCGGACAGGGCAACCACCTGCACCACGAATTGCCCACTGGTTGCTTTAGCGGTCTTGGGGGCGGTTTCCTTGAGCGCCGGTGCCTTGGCAGGCGCTTTCGCGGCCTCCTGCTTCTCCGCCGGCTTGGCTGTTTCTTTCACTGTGGCGACGGGTGCCGGTTTCGGCTCGGCCATTGGCGGCGGCGACTGGATTGGCTTGGTGTCGGGCTTCTCTGCCGCGGGCGGTGGCTTGAGCGCCGGATTGGGCTGCGGCGCCGGTAGCGCCGGCGCAACTTTCAAAGCGAACGCCCCGGAATCAGGCGAAGGAATCTTGATATTGACTTCCTGGCTGGCCGGCTTGGGTTCGTTGTCAAGCACCATCGGCAACGCCACCGCGACCGCGGTGACCAGCACGATGGCGCCGATCAGGCGCCGGCGCGCACGTTTTCTGAGTTGGAGTTCTTCGTCGCTAATGGGTCTCGCCATGCCGTATCAGCCGGTAACGACTTAAGATATTGAATTAATTCGAATTTTTATAGGGGCTTCAGGGCTTTGCGTGCTTCGTACGCCTGCATTGCCGCTGCCACCGTATAAAACGATCCGAAAACCAGAATTCTATCATTCTCCGTTGCTCTATCACAGGCTTGAACGTAAGCCGCGGCAATGTTCGCGCAGGCCGTAATCGGCACGGTCACGCCCGCCGCCGCCAATTGCCGTAGCAGCAACGCCGCATCTGCGCCGCGCGCATCTTCGATGCCGGCGATCAGCCAGTGATCGATGTGTTTCCTGACGACGCTGATCACGCCCGCGATGTCCTTGTCCTTCAACATCGCAAATACCGCCAGCGTGCGTCCGCTGCAACCCATCGCCGACAAGTTTTCGGCCAGCGCTTTTACCGCATGCGGATTATGCGCGACATCGAGGATAGTCACCGGCCGGCCCGGCAGCACCTGGAAGCGCCCCGGAACCTCCGCCTGCAGCAGTCCGGCGCGGATATCGTCCATGGCCACCGGCAGGCGCTCGCGCATCGCATCGAGCGCGGTCAGGCAGGCGCTGGCATTTGCCAGCTGGTAGCCGCCGCGCAGCACGGGGTGAGGCAAGCCGCTTCTTTTGCCGTGCGGTCCCCGGTACTGCCACTGCATTTTGTCCGCGGCATAGCCGAAATCCTCGTCTATCACCAGCAATTCGGCGCCGACTTGCGCCGCGTAGTGCCGCAGCGTCTGCGGCGGCCGCGGCTCCGCGCACACCGCGGGCCGGCCATGCCGGAAAATTCCCGCCTTTTCAAAAGCGATGGCGTCGCGCGTATCGCCCAGATAATCCATGTGGTCGAGATCGACGCTCATCACCAGCGCGCAGTCGGCATCGAACGCATTGACCGCATCGAGGCGGCCACCCAGCCCGACCTCGAGGACGGCGACGTCGATGCGCTCCCGCTCAAACAGCCACATCGCCGCAAGCGTACCAAACTCGAAGTAGGTGAGCGGCACGCTTCCCCTGGCGCGTTCGACAGCGACAAACGCCCGCACCAAATCATTATCGCGCGCTTCCGAGCACGCGATTCGCACGCGCTCGTTATAGCGCCGCAGGTGCGGCGAGGTATAGCAGCCCACCTTGTAACCGGCGTGGTGCAGGATGGCTTCGAGCATCGCGCACGCCGAGCCTTTGCCGTTGGTGCCGCCAACGGTGATGATGGGAAACGACGGGTTCAGACCAAGCGCCTGTTTGACCTTTAGCGTGCGCTCCAGGCCCATTTCTATGGCCCTGGGGTGGACCCGCTCGATATGGGCCAGCCAATCGGCCAGAGTTTCGGGTTTCAAGTTTGAAGCTTCTGATCAGGCGTCTTCATTGGAATAAGACCGGGCTTGAGAGCCCGGCCAACTTTAAACCCGAGACTTGAAACTTAGAGCCCGTAACATAATGAAACGCGTGTTACGCTGCCGCCGGCAGTTTCAGCAGCAGCGTAATGAGACCGGCGAATTTGTCGCGCATCTGGCGGCGGTCGACGATCATGTCGATCGCACCGTGCTGCAACAGGAATTCCGAGCGCTGGAAGCCCTCGGGCAGGGTCTCTCTCACCGTCTGCTCGATCACGCGCGGCCCGGCAAAACCGATCAGCGCGCCGGGCTCGGCAACCACCACGTCGCCGATCATGGCAAAACTCGCCGATACGCCGCCCATGGTCGGATCGGTCAGCACCGAAATGAACGGCAGCCGCTCTTCGGAGAGCTGGGTGAGCGCAGCGCAGGTCTTCGCCATCTGCATCAACGACAGCAGGCCCTCCTGCATGCGCGCGCCGCCGCTGGCGGTGAAACAGATGAAAGGCAGGTGCTGCTCAAGACAAACCTGCACGCCGCGCACGAAGCGCTCGCCGACGACCGATCCCATGGAACCGCCGAGAAACTTGAACTCGAACGCCGCCGCCACCACCGGCAGCGTCTTGATGCTGCCCTGCATGACCACCAGCGCGTCTTCCTCCGAGGTTTCATTGCGCGCTTCCGCCAGACGCTCGATGTAGCGCCTGCTGTCCTTGAACTTGAGACTGTCGACGGGGAGGACTTCGGCGCCGATTTCGTAGCGTCCTTCGAGATCGAGCAGATAATCAAGACGTTCGCGCGCCGAGATGCGGTTGTGACGACTGCACTTGGGGCAGACGTGGAGGTTCTTCTCCAGATCGGCGCGATACAGCACGGCCTCGCACGATTCGCACTTGCTCCACAGGCCTTCCGGCATCGCCTTCTTGGGACTGCCGGCATCGCGCTTGATCCTGGGCGGCAGCAGCTTCTGCAGCCAGCTCATTTCACCGCCTCCTCGGCCAGGCTGTCCATGGCGTGCCGTACGCCGGCAAGAAACGCCGTGGCGTTTGCCGCGGCTTCGTCACGACGCGAGTTTTCGATTTCCTGCACCAACCGGCTGCCGATCACCACGGCGTCGGCGATTGTCGCGATGCGTTTTGCGGTTTCCGCGTCGCGGATGCCGAAGCCCACCCCGACCGGCAGCCGGGTGAAGGAACGGATATGCCTGATACGCGCAGTGACATCGGCGAGATCGATGTTGGCGGCGCCGGTCACGCCTATGAGCGAGACGTAGTAAAGATAGCCGCGCCCGAGAGCGGCGATCTGCTTTAACCGCGCATCACTGGTGGTGGGCGACAGCAGGAAAATCGTATCCAGCTCCCGCGCATCCAGCAGATCGACCAGCTTGCGCGCTTCCTCCGGCGGATAATCCACCACCAGCGCGCCATCGGCCTCGGCAACCTTGAGCATGTCGGCAAAGCGCTCGGCCCCCAGGGCCTCGATCGGATTGGCATAGCCGAACAACACGACCGGCGTGGTGCGGTCGGTCTTGCGGAACTCGGTCACGGAGCCAATGACGTCCTTGAGCGATACGCCATGCTTGAGAGCCCGCTCGCTCGAACGCTGAATCACCGGGCCGTCGGCCATGGGATCGGAAAACGGCACGCCCAGCTCGATCACGTCGGCACCGCCCGCGACCAGCGCATGCAGCAGCGGCACAGTGGTCGCCGGATCGGGATCGCCAGCGGTGAAGAAAGGAATGAGCGCTTTCCTGCCCTCGCTTTTGAGTCGTGCAAATGTGGATGCAATACGCGACATTAATAAATCCGTGAGGGGTGAGGAGTGAGGAGTAAGGCGCGGGGACCTGCGCAGATGTCGGGTTTTCGCCTCACGCCTTACTCCTCGCGCCTCTCTAGAATTTAATGCCGGACTTCTCGGCGACGGTATGCATGTCCTTGTCGCCGCGGCCGGACAGATTGACGAGCAGGATCTGGTCTTTTTTCATGCGCAGCGCGATTTTCGCGGCATAGGCCAGCGCATGG
>CAYIRZ010000128.1:0-8086 GCA_964365845.1 uncultured Streptomycetaceae bacterium | reverse complement strand
CTCGGCCATATTGTGCGCGGCGAAAACATCAAACTGGTCGACGGCGGCAAACAGCGGCGTTCGTTCACCTACGTCGATGACGGCATCGATGCGCTGATCAAAATCATCGACAACAAGAACGGCATTGCCAGCGGCAATATCTACAATATCGGCAATCCCAGGAACAATTTCTCGATTAAAGAACTGGCCGAGATGATGCTGGCTCTGGCCAAGACCTATCCCGAGTACGACCGGAACGCCGGAAAAGTACGGCTGGTGCAGACCACATCCCAGGCCTATTACGGCAAAGGCTACCAGGACGTGCAGAACCGCGTGCCCAAGATCGACAATACCTGCCGCGACCTGGACTGGCGGCCGCGGGTCACCATGCGCAAGGCGCTGAGGCTGATTTTCGACGCCTATCGCGGGCACACCGCGGAAGCGCGGCATCTCATGGATTGACCGCTCCGCCGCACGATTTACCGGCCGATGCCGCGGTATTCGAAACCCTCCGCCATCACGGCCGCCTTGTCGTATTGGTTGCGCCCGTCAAAAATCACCTGCTGGCGCATGATCTTTTTCATCAGATGCAGATCGGGCGCGCGGAAAGGTTTCCACTCCGTCACGAGCGCCAGCGCGTCCGCCCCTTTCAGCGCGGCGTATTGATCTTTCACCAGTTTGAGCGCACCCGACTTGAACCATTCCTGCGGCAGCATGCGGCGTGCAACCGCCATGGCGATGGGATCATACGCCCGCACCTGCGCGCCGGCTTCGATCAGTTTGCGAATCAGCACCACCGAAGGGGCTTCACGTATGTCGTCGGTGTTGGGCTTGAATGACAAGCCCCATACGCCGATCACTTTACCGCCAAGCTTGCGGCCGAAGCGCTGCCGGATGGCGTTGTAAAGGCTGAGTTTCTGGTTTTCATTCGTTTCCTCGACCGCCTCCAGAATGCGCGGCTGCAGCTTGGATTGCCTGGCCTGATGAATCAGCGACTGCACGTCCTTCGGAAAACACGAGCCGCCGTAGCCGCAGCCGGCGTAGATGAAAGAATAGCCGATCCGGCTGTCGGAACCGATGCCCACACGCACATTTTCGACATCGACTCCCAGCCGCTCGCACAGATTGGCGATTTCGTTCATGAACGAAATCCGGGTCGCCAGCATCGCATTCGCGGCGTACTTGGTCAGTTCCGCATCGCGGATGCCCATCGCGATGAAACGTTCATGATTGCGGGTATAGGGAATGTAAAGCGTGCGCATCAGCCTCACGGCGCGATCGCTATCGGTGCCGACCACCACGCGGTCCGGGCGCATGAAATCCTCGACCGCGTTGCCCTCTTTCAGGAATTCCGGATTGCTGGCCACGTCGAAATCGATGTCCACCCTGCGCCTGGCCAATTCGCGCCTGACCGCGTCACGGACACGCTCGACAGTGCCGACAGGCGCGGTGGATTTGTTCACGATGGTGCAGAATCCCGTGATGCTGCGGCCGATTTCCGCCGCCACAGCCATGATCTGGCTGACGTCCGACGATCCGTCCGCTTGCGGCGGCGTGCCCACGGCAATAAACACGACCTCGGTGCCGACCAGCGCCTTTGACAGGTTCAAGGAAAAAGTGAGGCGCTTTTGCTGCTGGTTGCGCAACACGATTTCCTTCAGGCCCGGCTCGTAGAACGGGATCCCTCCCTTTTTGAGCCGGTTGACTCTGGTAGAATCCCTGTCGACGCACGTCACTTCATGGCCCATCTCAGCAAAACAAGCGCCGGTGACCAGCCCGACATACCCGCTACCGATCATGCAGATTTTCATTCATTACTCGCAGAAATCAAGGTTTGCCAAGTTTACCTGCTGGCCGGTTTCATTGGAACCCGAAACATGAAGCTCGCGCTCAAGATCGACGTCGATACCCATCGCGGCACCAGGGAGGGCGTGCCGCGGCTGCTTGAAATCCTCGCACGGCACCAGGCACAGGCGACTTTCCTCTTCAGCCTGGGCCCCGATCATACCGGCCGGGCGATAAAACGCGTGTTCAGGTCCGGCTTCATGCGGAAAGTGTCCCGCACCTCGGTCCTGGAGCATTACGGCATCATCACCCTGCTCTATGGCACGCTGCTGCCGGGACCGGACATCGGGAGACGCAATGCGGACATCATGCGTCGAGTACGCGACGCCGGGCACGAAGTCGGCATTCACACCTACGACCACGTCAAATGGCAGGACGGCGTCACCCGCCAGGGCGCAACCTGGACGCGGCGCGAAATGCAACTTGCCTGCGAGCGTTTCCATGAAATTTTCGGCGAACCCGCCCACACCCACGGCGCGGCCGGCTGGCAAATGAACCGGCATGCCTTCCGGCTGACCCAACGCCTGGGTTTTCATTATTGTTCGGATACCCGCGGCACGCATCCCTTCGTGCCGGTTCATAACGCCGAGCTTTTCGCCTGCCCCCAATTGCCGACCACGCTGCCCACTCTGGACGAACTGATCGGCGTCGACGGCATCACTGCCGAAAACGTGGCGGACCATGTACTGCGCCTGACCGTAACGCCGCCGGCTAGCGGCCATGTCTACACGCTGCATGCCGAGCTCGAAGGCATGAAGCTCGCGCCGGCGTTTGAAACGCTTCTGGCGGGCTGGCGCGCCCAGGGCTATACGCTGGCGGCGCTGCGCGACTACGCCGACGGTCTCGACCTGGCGCGGTTGCCGCGGCACATCGTGCTGCAGGGACAGATCGCCGGGCGCGCCGGAACGGTGGCACTCCAAGGCAAGGAATTCCTGACCTGAGCAGCCTGTCGGACTCAGCCCGCATGTCCACAAGCTATTGATTGCCCACAATCGCTAAAATCATCTCCGCACTGGCTGCTCGTGAAACATGCGGGCTTGCATGCCGCGTTCATTTCAGTCAAGATCAGCAGCAGCAGATTGAACACGAGGATATCCCCACCCGAATGCTGAACGAGCCTGTACCCGATTTTGAGCTTCCTGCAACCGGCGGCAAAACCTTCCGCCTCTCCAGACTCCACGGCACTCCCCTCGTCCTCTATTTTTACCCCAAAGACAACACCCCCGGCTGCACCACCGAAGGCCTGCAGTTCCGTGACCTGCATCCGCAGTGCGTGAAACTCGGCTGTGAAATCTACGGCATATCGCGCGACAGCATCAAGTCGCATGAGAATTTCAAGGCCAGAATGAATTTTCCGTTCGAACTTCTGAGTGATGCGGACGAGACCGCATGCAAGCTGTTCGACGTCATCAAAATGAAAAATATGTACGGCAAAAAGGTGCGCGGCATCGAGCGCAGCACCTTTGTGATCGACGCCCAAGGCATCCTGTGCAAGGAATGGCGCGGCGTGAAAGTGCCGGGCCACGCCCAGGAGGTGCTCGAATTCCTAACATCAATAATTCAATCAAAAGGTTAAATATATCACCCAAGGGAGAGTCATGATTCAGCGCAAACCTGCGTCCATCGTTACCCGTTTCCCTGCCAGCACCAAGTTGTTCGTGCTCGACACCAACGTGCTGATGCACGACCCCACCAGCCTGTTCCGCTTCGAGGAACATGATCTTTATATCCCGATGGTCACGCTCGAAGAGCTCGACAACAACAAGAAGGGCGTCTCCGAGGTTGCGCGCAATGCGCGTCAGGCCAGCCGCTATCTCGACGAGATCATCACTCACGCCCCGGGCGAGATCACCGATGGCATCGCGCTGGAAATTCACGGCAATAAAGGCGCTACCGGGCGGCTGTTTCTGCAGACCGAGGCCATCGACGGCGAACTGCCGGCGCACCTGCCGACCGGCAAGTCCGACAACCAGATCATCGGCGTGGTCAAGCATCTGCAGGAAACGCACCCTAAGCGCGAAGTTATCCTGGTCTCGAAAGATATCAACATGCGCATCAAGGCGCGGGCACTGGGCCTGGCTGCCGAGGATTATTTCAACGACAAGGTGCTCGAGGACACCGACCTGCTGTATACCGGCAAACGCGAGCTGCCGCACGATTTCTGGGACAAGCACGGCAAGGAAATGGAATCCTGGCAGCAATCGGGGCACACCTTTTACCGCGTGCGCGGTCCGTTATGCGCCAACCTGTCGGTCAACGAGTTCGTCTATCTCGAGGATGACAAGCCGTTTTATGCGCAGGTCAGGGAAGTCAGCGGCAAGATCGCCATCCTGCAGACCCTGCGCGACTACGCGCACCAGCGGCACAACGTCTGGGGCATCACTGCGCGTAACCGGGAACAGAATTTCGCGCTCAACATCCTCATGAATCCGGAGATCGACTTCGTCACTCTGCTGGGCCAGGCCGGCACCGGCAAGACACTGCTCACGCTTGCCGCGGGCCTGATGCAGGCGCTGGAGCACAAGACCTACTCGGAAATCATCATGACCCGCGTCACGGTGCCGGTCGGCGAAGACATCGGTTTTCTGCCCGGAACGGAAGAAGAGAAGATGAATCCATGGATGGGCGCGCTCGAGGACAATCTCGACGTGCTCAACAAGACCGATGACGAAGCCGGCGAATGGGGACGCGCCGCCACCCGCGATCTGATCCGCTCGCGCATCAAGGTAAAATCACTCAACTTCATGCGCGGCCGCACCTTCATCAACAAATATCTGATCATCGACGAGGCGCAGAACCTCACGCCCAAGCAGATGAAGACGCTGATCACGCGCGCCGGTCCCGGCACCAAGGTGGTCTGCCTCGGCAATATCGCCCAGATCGACACGCCCTACCTGACCGAAGGCAGCTCGGGACTCACCTACGTCGTCGACCGCATGAAAGGCTGGCTGCACAGCGGACATGTGACGCTCACCCGCGGCGAGCGCTCGCGGCTGGCGGACTATGCCGGTGAGGCGCTTTAGATAGAGCTTCCAATCAGAAGCGGCTGGGATCGGCGTAGTTTTCGAAGCGGGTATATTTGCCCACGAAAGTCAGCTTGAAGGGACCGGTCGGGCCGTTGCGCTGCTTGGCGATGATGATCTCCGCCACGCCCTTATTGTTGTCGGCGTTGGGATTATAGACCTCATCGCGGTAAATAAAGAGTATCAGGTCGGCGTCCTGCTCGATGGCGCCCGACTCCCTCAGGTCCGACATCATCGGCCGTTTGTCCTGGCGCGACTCGACGCTGCGGTTCAGCTGCGACAGCGCCATCACCGGCACCTTGAGTTCCTTCGAGAGACTCTTGAGCGAGCGTGAAATCTCCGCGATCTCGGTGGCGCGGTTCTCCTCGCGCCCGCGGCTGCTTCCCGACATGAGTTGCAGGTAATCGACCACGATCAGACTCAGGCCGCCCACATCGGCGCATTGCCGATGCAGCCGCCGCGCGCGCGAGCGCACTTCGAGCGCGTTAAGGCCGGCGGTGTCGTCGATATAGATATGCGCCTCGTTCAACTTGCCTACGGCATCCACCACATTCGACCAGTCGTCTTCCTCGAAATTTCCCGTGCGCAGCTTATGCTGGTCAAAACGGCCCACCGAGCCGATCATCCGCATGGTCAGCTGAGTGCCCGACATCTCCATGCTGAATACGGCCACGGCTTTTTTCAGGTGAAGGCCGACATGCTCAACGATGTTCATGGCCAGCGCCGTCTTGCCCATGGACGGCCGGGCGGCAACGATGACAAGTTCACCCTGCTGCAGCCCCGAGGTCATTTTGTCGAGGTCGGCAAAACCCGTGGCGAGCCCAATCACTTCGTCCTTGTTCTCGCGGCTGTAGAGCATATCGATGCGCTCGACGGTTTCCGTGAGCAGCGGATCGATCTTGACGAAACCCTGCTGCGCCTTGGCACCGGCCTCGGCAATCCGAAACACCTTGGACTCGGCCTCGTCGATCAGCACCCGCGCATCCTTGCCCAGCGGGTTGTAAGCCGAGTCCACGATCTCGGTGCCGATCGCAGCCAGCTCGCGCATGATGGCGCGCTCGCGCACGATCTCGGCATAGCGGCGGATATTGGCCGCGCTGGGGGTATTCAGCGCCAGCGAGCCGATATAGGCCTGGCCGCCGACATCGTTAAGTTTGCCGCTGCGCTCCAGACTTTCGGCGACCGTCAGCGCATCCGCCGGCTTGTTGTTCTCGATGAACTGTGCGATATGCTGGAAAATCGTGCGATGATCGGCGCGATAGAAATCGCGTTCGGTGATGAGGTCGGCGACCCGATCCCAGGCACCGTTGTCGAGCAGCAACCCGCCCAGAACGGACTGCTCGGCTTCTACCGACTGCGGGGGAACGCGCGTGGCTTCGACTTGCGCGTCCTTGATGATGGGAGTGACGACTTGAACCATTAGGCTGACCGCAGTTCCTCTCTAACTCTATGTTATTTATGTAAAAATATTGACCCTGCCGGACAGATCGGCAGGTCGTGGCATGTTTCAATTTACCGAAAAAAAAGGGCTGTCGCCAGCCCTTTTTTATCGCTTTCTGAAAAGCTGTTTTAAATTAGCGTGTAAGCATCTAATTTAATTATTGCTCGCCCAGCACCGACACCGTGATGGTCACCACCGCATCGGTGTGCAGCGCGACTTTGAGCGGATGGTCTCCGACCACTTTGAGCGGACCTTCCGGCATGCGGATTGCCGCCCGCGGCACCTCAAAGCCTTGCGCCTGGAGTGCTGCGGCAATATCGATGTTCGTGACCGAACCGAACAGCTTGCCGTCGACCCCGGCTTTTTGCGTGATCTGCACCGTCAGCCCGTCGAGCTTGGCCGCCTTTTCCTGGGCGGCGGTGAGCGCCGCAGCCTGCGCTTTTTCGAGTTCGGCGCGGCGCTTCTCGAATTCGGCGAGGTTCTGCGCCGTCGCGCGCTTCGCCTTGCCGTGCGGGATCAGATAGTTGCGGGCAAACCCGTCCTTGACCCTGACGACATCGCCCAGCTGCCCCAGATTCGCCATTTTTTCCAGCAGGATTATTTGCATGGTCCTGGCTCCTTAGTGCAGGTCGGTAAACGGCAACAGCGCCAGAAAACGCGCACGCTTGATCGCCACCCCCAGTTGACGCTGGAAGCGGGATTTGGTGCCCGTGATGCGCGCCGGGATGATCTTGCCGTTCTCGTTGATGAAGTCCTTGAGGATGCCGATGTCCTTGTAATCGACTTCCTTGATTCCCTCGGCGGTAAAGCGGCAGAACTTGCGGCGGCGGAACAGCGCCCCCTTCTTCTTCTCGGTACCCTTGCCCTTACCTTTACCCTTGCCCTTGAATGATGGTCTCGGCATAGTCATTTTCCTTTAATAATTGCGCTTGTGTCACATGCAGTATCAGTTGTGCGCTCATGCGGTTCTTGCGGTTGAGAAAACCGTCCAATCTCACCTGCTGTCCCGCCCCGAAGCGGGACATTTCAACCGCCACCTCGCCCATCGCAACCCCGTTCATCTCACATTCCACCTGACGCTTGTATCCGGCCTCGACCTGCCGCGATTTGTGCGCCAGCTTGAAATTGAGCAACGGGATGCCCGCGGGAGTGTGGCGCAGAGGCTCGATTGCGGCGAGTTCGCCGCTCAGCGCAACTGCGTTGATTTCCACCGTCAGGCTGCCGGCGCCGACTCTTCCGCCGACGCAGCCCTGGGGCCGTCCTCGGCCGCCGGATTGAGCGACCTTGATTTCTCTTCCCTCATCATGGCGGAAGGCGCGATGACCGGACCGCTCATTTTGATGGTGAGGTGGCGCAGCACGGCATCGTTGAACTTGAACGCGTGCTCGAGTTCGTCCAGGGTGGCATTATCACACTCGATATTCATGAGCACGTAGTGCGCCTTGTGGATCTTCTGGATGGGATAGGTAAGCTGGCGGCGGCCCCAGTCTTCGAGGCGATGAATCTTGCCGTCCTTGCCGGTCACCATCTGGCGATAGCGCTCGACCATCGCCGGCACTTGCTCGCTCTGGTCCGGATGGACGATGAAAACAATTTCGTAATGTCGCATCAAGTAGTCTCCTTATGGATTAAGCCTCCCGTTATGCGAAGACGGTGAGGCAAGGATCAAGGCCGGGCAACAGGCACGCCCAGCCGAAGGCGCGAATTATACCGGAAGTTGGCGGAATTTCAAGTGCTTATCCTAGCAGCCTGTCGGACTTGGCTTCATTCGCCGGAATGCGTAGCGTTAATGGATCGC
>CAYIRZ010000127.1:0-8104 GCA_964365845.1 uncultured Streptomycetaceae bacterium | reverse complement strand
GAAAATCAGCATCACGTCGCGCAAGCCGCAGACCACGCGCCAGCGCATCACCGGCATCTTGACGCGCAAAGATGCCCAGCTGGTGTTCGTCGATACCCCCGGATTCCAGACGCAGCACCGCAGCGCGCTGACGCGCGTCATGAACCGCAGCGTGACCCAGAGCCTGCAGGGAGTCGATGCCGTAATATGGGTGATCGAGGCGTTGAAATTCAACGAGCTCGACGCCGCATTGCAAAGACTGCTGCCGGAAAGCGTGCCGGTAGTGCTGGTGATCAACAAGGTCGACCGGCTTGATAACAAGAATCTGCTGCTGCCTTTCGTCAAGGAACTCAGCGAACGGCGCGAATTGAGCGCAATCGTGCCGCTGTCGGCGCAGAAGGGCGAGCGGCTCGATGAACTGCTGAAGGCGGTCGTGCCGCTGCTGCCGGAAAGACCGCCGCTGTTCGGGGAAGACGAGGTCACCACCTCCAGCGAGCGTTTTCTGGCGACGGAACTGATCCGCGAGAAGCTTTTCCGCATGCTCGGCGAGGAACTGCCGTATGCGGCGGCAGTTGAAATCGAACGCTTCGAAACGCATGGGGATCTGAGGCGCATCTATGCCTCCATCATCGTCGACAAGGCCAGCCAGAAAGCGATAGTCATCGGCAAGGGTGGCGAGAAACTGAAACTCATCGCCACCCAGGCGCGCAAAGACATGGAACAGCTGTTTGGCGGCAAGGTGTACCTGGAAGTATGGGTCAAGATCAAAAGCGGCTGGGCCGACAGCGAGGCGACGCTCAGGCGCATGGGGCTCGATATTTGAAGGTGGCCGCTGCAGACAAGTCCCGCCAGGACGCGCAGCCGGCGTTCGTGTTGCATCACTACCCGTTTCGCGAAACCAGCCTGGTGATCGAAACGTATACCCGCGACTTCGGCCGTGTCGCGCTGGTGGCGCGCGGTGCGCGGCGTCCTAAATCGGCGCTGCGCGGCGTGCTGCTGGCGTTTCAACCCCTGCTTATCGGCTGGTCGGGCAAAAGCGAGCTGCGGACTTTGCACAAGGCGGAGTGGCAGGGCGGATACCTGCCGCTCAAGGGACTGTCCCTGATCTGCGGCTTCTATCTCAACGAGCTTCTGCTCAAGCTGCTGCCGCGGGACGATCCGCACGACCGGTTGTTCGCTTTGTATCAGGAAACGCTGGAAGCGCTGTCGTTGAACGGCAATCATGCCGCAATTCTTCGCGGTTTCGAAAAAAACCTGCTGCGCGAACTGGGTTATGCGCTGACGCTCGATCTCGATGTCGCGAGCGGCCGGCCGGTCGCGGCGGAACACCGTTATACCTACGTCATCGAACGTGGTCCGGTGGCGCTTGACGGCGGCGCGCGGGAAAACGAGGTAGAATTGTCGGGTCAAACGCTGATCGATATGCAGTCGGACAACTATGCCAGTGCCGTCACCCAGCAACAGAGCAAGGCCCTGATGCGCATGCTGATCAATCACTATCTCGGCAACCAGGTCCTGCACACGCGATCGCTGCTGCGCGACCTGCAGCAGCTGTGAGCATTCCGGCAGCCACGAACGCTGCATCACTGCGCTTCGCATGACCCAGCTCAGCGTCAATCTCAACAAGGTCGCCTTGCTGCGCAATTCGCGCACGCTGGGCATTCCCAGCGTGGTGCGGGCTGCGATCATCGCGCTCGATGCCGGCGCGCACGGCATCACGGTCCATCCGCGGCCCGATGGACGGCATATCCGCACCCAGGACGTCTACGAGCTTGCCGAACTGCTCAAAAGCCGGCCCGCTGCCGAATTCAATATCGAGGGCAATCCGTTTCATGCCGTGCTCGATCTAGTGCGCGAAGTGCTGCCGCAGCAGTGCACGCTGGTGCCCGACGACCCGGGAGCGTTCACCTCCGACCAGGGCTGGGATCTCCAGCGGAATGGCGCGCGGCTCAGGCCCATCATCGCCGGACTCAGAGCGCTCGGCGTCCGGGTCAGCCTGTTCATGGACCCGGTCCCGGAGGCGATGCCCGCCGCGCGCGACGTGGGCGCCGACCGCGTCGAACTTTATACCGAACCGTACGCGCGTGCCTTTGGCACCGCCGGGGAAACCGCAGCGCTGGCACAATACGCCGCCGCGGCGCAGGCCGCGCAGCAGGCCGGATTGGGCATCAACGCCGGCCATGACCTCAATCAGGACAACCTGCCGCGCTTTCTCTCGGCGGTGCCCGGCGTGCTGGAAGTGTCCATCGGGCACGCGCTCATTGCGGATGCGCTTGAATTCGGTCTGGCGCAGACCGTGAAGGGTTATCTTGCGGCGATGGGTTCCCGACCGTTATCAGATAAAACAGAGAGACAGGGATGATTTATGGCATCGGTATCGATGTGATCGAGCCGCAGCGCGTCGAACGCCTGTTCGAACAATACGGCGAGCGCTTTGCGCGGCGGGTGCTGACGCCGCTGGAATGGCCGGGCTATCTCAAGACCGTGCGTCCCGTGCTGTTTCTGGCCAACCGTTTTGCCGCGAAAGAAGCGTTCTCGAAAGCGATGGGCACCGGCTTCCGCTATCCCGTGACCCTGCAATGCATCAGCGTGGTGCAGAACAAGGCGGGCAAGCCCGGCTTCACCTTTCATCCCAAGCTCGATGCCCTGGTGAGAGACTGCGGCATCATCGGTCATCATCTCACGATCAGTGATGAAAAAAGTCTGGCGTGCGCCTGTGTTGTTCTTGAATCATGAATAAAAACATAGCGTTACATCTTGGGCCGGTCATGCTCGACGTGGCCGGCACCGAACTCGATGCCGACGACCACCGACGGCTGCAGCACCCGCTGGTGGGCGGTGTGATCCTGTTTGCGCGCAATTATGCCGCGCCGGAGCAGCTGAACCGCCTGACCGCCGAAATTCATGCGTTGCGCAGCCCGGCACTCGTCATCGCCGTCGATCATGAAGGTGGTCGCGTGCAGCGTTTCCGCGATGGCTTCACCGCGCTTCCCGCCATGCGCGAACTGGGCCGCGCGTGGGATGCCAATCCGCAGCATGCGCGGCATCTGGCGCACGAGGTCGGCTTCGTGCTGGCCGCGGAATTGCGGGCGCATGGCGTCGATCTGAGCTTTGCGCCGGTGCTCGATGTCGATTACGGCAACAGCAGCGTGATCGGCGACCGCGCGCTGCACACCGACCCCCAGGCCATTGCGGATCTGGCGCGTGCGCTGGTGCAGGGTTTCCGGCAAGGCGGCATGAGCGCGGTCGGCAAGCATTTCCCGGGCCATGGCCATGTCCGCGCCGATTCCCACCATGAGATCCCGGTCGACGACCGGCCCTATGCCGAAATCGAGGCCAGCGATCTGGTGCCGTTCCGGCGGCTGATCGAATCCGGGCTGGGCGGCATCATGCCGGCCCATGTCATTTATCCCCAGGTGGACCGCCAGCCCGCGGGATTTTCCCCGCTATGGCTCAAAACCATACTGCGCACGGAACTCGGGTTCGACGGCGTCATTTTCAGCGACGACCTCAGCATGGAGGGGGCGAGCGTGGCCGGCGGCGTGGTGGACCGCGCGCGGGCTGCGTTCAGCGCGGGCTGCGACATGGTGCTGGTGTGCAACCATCCTGCTGCTGCCGACGAACTGCTGGAGAATCTGGAATACTCGATGCCGGCGACGAGCTTGGCGCGGCTGGCGCGCATGCATGGCCGGCGGCATGCCGAAAACATGGTCAGGCTGCGTGAAGATACGCTCTACATGAAGGCCCTGCATGCCATCGCCGGCATCGGTTTCGGCAGCGGCGATCTGCCGCTTAGCACCTGATGTCCGCGCACGCTCACCCCCACCCCCATCCGCCCGCCGGCCGGCGCAAACCGGCTTTCGTCGCGGCGCTGCTGATCACATTCGCATATGCCCTGGTGGAACTGGCCGGCGGGCTGTGGTCGGGATCGCTGGCCCTGGTGAGCGACGCCGGGCACATGTTCTCGGATGCGATCGCACTGGCATTTGCCGCCATTGCCGCCTGGCTGGCGCGGCGGCCCGCGAGCCTGCGCCACTCCTATGGCTGGGCGCGCGCCGAAGTCATAGGCGCCATGATCAACGGCCTGATCATGCTCGGCATCATCGTCATGCTGGTGGTGGCGGCGGTGCAGCGGCTGATGGCGCCGCAGCCGGTGATCGCGGGCGGCGTGATGCTGATCGCTTTCATCGGGCTCGTGGTCAACGGCGTGGTGGCTTTCATGCTGAGCCGCAGCGAACACAATCTGAATGCGCGCGCCGCATTGCTGCATGTCATGGGCGATCTGATCAGCTCCGTCGCCGCCCTGATTGCGGGTGCGGTGATCTATGCCACCGGCTGGCTGCTGATCGATCCCATCCTGTCGCTGGTCATCGCCGCACTGATACTGATCAGCACGCTGCGGCTGCTGCGCGATACTCTGCATGTGCTCATGGAAGGCGTGCCGACCTCGGTCGATCTGGCGCAGATCGGCGGCGCGCTGGCCAAGGTGCCTGGCGTGGCCTCGGTGCACGACCTGCACGTATGGGGCATCACGCCGGAGAGCATGGCGCTGTCGGCGCATCTCGACGTGGATGATTTAGCGGGCTGGGCGGCCATTCTGGAAGCTGCGCGCACAGTGCTGCACGACCGTTTTGGCATCGACCATGTCACGTTGCAGCCGGAAGAGCGGGGCGCCGCGCAACCCCACGTTGTCCGGCTATGGCCGCGCCAGCCGCCGCGCTCATGACCGCGGCCCGGCCCGGCTTTTCGGCCGATTGCGAGCAATGCAGCCGCCTGGCGTGCCACCTCGCGGCAGTACGCGCAGAATTTCCGGATTATCATGCAAAGCCGGTGGCGCCTTTCGGCGCTGCCAGCCCGCGCCTGCTGATCGTGGGACTGGCGCCAGGTCTGCATGGGGCGAACCGCACCGGCCGGCCGTTCACCGGCGACCACGCCGGCATCCTGCTCTACGAAACGCTGTATCGTTTCGGTCTTGCCAGCCAGCCCGAGGCCGTGGCTCGCGGCGACGGCCTCAAGCTCATCGATTGCCGCATCACCAACGCCGTCAAATGCCTGCCGCCGGAAAACAAGCCCAAACCTGATGAAGTCAGGCGTTGCAACGCCTATTTGCGGGCCGAGATTGCCGGTCTGCCGCAAGGCGCCGCCATCCTGGCGCTGGGCGGAATCGCGCATCAGGCCGTGCTGATGGCGCTCGGTTTTCGCGCCAGTGCCTACCGTTTCGGGCACGGCGCGCGCCATGAGCTGCCGCAGGGCTATACGCTCTACGATAGCTATCACTGCAGCCGCTATAATACTCAGACCAAACGCCTGACCCCGGAGATGTTTCGCGCAGTTTTTGCCGCGATCTCCAGCGACCTGGGCGCTTGTCGGACTTGAGTCCAATGTCGGATCCGGCTGAAGTCCTTGTCCGTCTGCCCCATCTGCCCGGCGTTTACCGTATGCTGAACGCGGCGGCAGAGGTGTTGTACGTCGGCAAGGCACTCGATCTCAAGAAACGCGTCACATCCTATTTTCAGAAGCAGTCCGGGATGTCGCCCCGCATCCAGCTCATGATGTCCCAGGTGGCGTCGGTGGAAACTACCGTTACCCGCTCCGAGGTCGAGGCACTGCTGCTCGAAAGCAACTTAATAAAAACTTTAAATCCTCGATATAACATACTGTTTCGTGACGATAAATCCTATCCATACCTGGTCCTGACCGGGCACGGTTTCCCACGTCTAGGATTTCACCGCGGCAGCCTGGACCGCAAACACCGTTATTTCGGGCCGTTTCCCAATGCCGGCGCGGTGCGGGAAAGCATGCAACTGCTGCAAAAGGTGTTTCGCATCCGCACCTGCGAGGACACGGTGTTCGCCAATCGCTCGCGCCCCTGTTTGCTGCACCAGATCCGGCGCTGCACCGCGCCTTGCGTCAATCTGGTGAGCGCGGCCGACTACGCCGATGACGTGCGCAGCGCCGAGATGTTCCTGTCGGGCAAGGAAGGCGAGGTGATCGAGCGCCTGATCCAGCGCATGAGCGATGCCGCCGGGCGCATGGCCTATGAGGAAGCGGCGCTCTACCGCGACCAGATCGGCGCCTTGAGGAAGGTAAGGGAGAAACAATACGTCAGTGACGAGTCGGGACGCGATGCCGATATTATCGCGTGTGCTACGGTATCCAGTCTCACTTGCGTTAACCTGGTGATGGTGCGCGGCGGCCACCACCTGGGCGACAAGAATTTTTTCCCGCGCAATGCCGAGGAAGCGCAGCCGGAGCAGGTACTGGAGGCCTTCATCATCCAGCACTATCTGCAGCACGGCGTGCCGCCGCAGCTGGTGGTGAGCGCCAAAGTCCCGGTTGCGGCGCTGGAGCAACTGCTCTCCGGGCAGGCCGGGCACAGGGTGCAAATCACGGTCAATCCGGGAGGGACGCGCAAAGTCTGGCTCGACATGGCGGAAAAAAACGCGCGCCTCGGCGCGGCGCAGACGCTGGGGCTGCAGACGACGCAGGAGGCACGGCTCTCGGCGTTGCAGCGAGCGCTTGAACTGCCTGAATCCACGCAGCGCATCGAATGTTTCGATATCAGCCACACCATGGGCGAGGCAACCGTGGCATCATGCGTGGTCTACGACAAATCCGCCATGCAAAAAAGCGACTACCGGCGCTACAATATTACCCAGGCCGTGGCCGGCGACGACTACGGTGCGATGCGCGAGGTATTGTCCCGGCGCTATCGTAAAATCGTCTCCGGCGAAGGCAAGGTTCCCGATCTGGTGCTGATCGACGGCGGCAAGGGCCAACTCGGCGTTGCGCGCGAAGTCTTTGCCGAACTGGGATTGAATGACGTGGCACTGGTTGCCGTCGCGAAAGGAGAGGAGCGCAAGCCCGGGCTGGAACAGTTGCTGATCCCGGGCCGTGAGCAGCCGCTGCGGTTGCCGAAGGAGCATGCCGGCCTGCACCTGATCCAGCAGATCCGTGATGAAGCACACCGCTTCGCGATCGAAGGACACCGTGCCCGCCGCGGCAAGACGCGTACAACTTCAACCCTGGAAGGCATTACGGGTGTAGGTTCCAAACGGCGGCAGCGCCTGCTGGCGCACTTTGGCGGGCTGCGCGGTCTGCTGTCGGCAAGCGTGGACGATCTGGCGCAGGTCGAGAGTATCAGCCGCGCGCTGGCGGAAAAAATTTACCAGGAATTGCATTGATGCCGCTCAATTTACCGAACCTGCTGACCTGGCTGAGGATCATCCTGATCCCGCTGTTTGTCGGCATTTTCTATTTCGAAAAAAGCTGGGTGTCGGCGTCCAGCCAGAATCTGGTGGCGACCGTCATCTTTACCGCGGCGGCGATTACCGACTGGCTCGATGGCTGGCTCGCGCGCAAGCTCAATCAGACCTCGGCGTTCGGTGCATTCCTCGACCCGGTGGCCGACAAGCTGATGGTGGCCGCGGCGCTGATCGTGCTGGTCCAGATCGCACGCGTCGATGCCATCATCGCGCTCATCATCATCGGCCGTGAGATCACGGTTTCCGCGCTGCGCGAGTGGATGGCCAAGATCGGCGAGGCAAAAAGCGTCGCGGTATCGTTCCTGGGCAAGATCAAGACCGTGTCGCAAATGATCGCGATCCCGCTGCTGCTGTATCACGACCGCGTCGGCGCCTTCGATCCGCAGCGCATCGGCACCTGGTTGATCTATATCGCTGCGCTGCTGACGCTGATATCGATGGCCTATTACATGAAAATGGCGTTGCCGCAAGCCTGGAAGCACAACTGAGCGAGCCTTGCCTGGAGGGGGGGCTTACTCTATAATTCGCCTGCATTCACGCGGGAGTAGCTCAGTTGGTAGAGCGCAACCTTGCCAAGGTTGAGGTCGAGAGTTCGAGACTCTTCTCCCGCTCCAAATCAAAAGGGCAGCACTTAAAAATGCTGTCCTTTTTCATTGGGGTTTGATCCGGATTGTTGGTGGAGCTTGCGGGCTTCACGGATGCAGCCGGAGACGGCGCGGTAACAAAGCGGTTATGTACCGGATTGCAAATCCGGCTAGCCCGGTTCGACTCCGGGCCGCGCCTCCATCGATTCATTTCATTGAGCCCCGTTCACGGGGCTTTTTTGTTTGACATTACGCTGTTAACGCGCGCTGGCCTGA
>CAYIRZ010000126.1:0-8108 GCA_964365845.1 uncultured Streptomycetaceae bacterium | reverse complement strand
TCCCCACGTTCACGTGCGGCTTCGTCCGCTCAAACTTGCCCTTCGCCATTTTTTTTGCTCCGTTTTCGCTAACTTAATGAAATTTTTCGCAGAGAAATTTCATTTCTTGTTGATGATCGCTTCTGCCACGTTCTTCGGCGCTTCAGCGTAGTGCTTGAATTCCATGGTGTAAGTCGCACGACCCTGCGACAGCGACCTGAGCGTCGTCGAATAACCGAACATTTCCGAGAGCGGCACTTCGGCACGGACCACTTTGCCCCCGCCTACCATATCTTCCATGCCCTGGATCGTTCCGCGCCGCGAACTGAGGTCGCCAACAACGTTGCCCATGAAGTCCTCGGGCGTTTCCACCTCGACCGCCATGATCGGCTCGAGCAACACCGGATTAGCGCGGCGCAGGCCTTCCTTGAACGCCATCGAACCCGCCATCTTGAACGCATTCTCGTTCGAGTCGACTTCGTGGTACGAGCCGTCGATCAGCGTGACCTTGACGTCGACCACCGGAAAGCCGGCGAGCACGCCGTTGGGAATCGAGTCGGCAACGCCCTTCTGTACCGCCGGGATGTATTCACGCGGTACCGAGCCGCCTTTGATGGCGTCGATGAATTCGTAGCCTTTGCCCGGCACGTTCGGCTCGACCTTGAGCCAGACGTGTCCATACTGGCCGCGGCCGCCCGACTGCTTGATGAATTTGCCTTCGACCTTGTCGCAGGCTTTCCTGATGGTCTCGCGATAAGCAACCTGCGGTGCGCCGACATTGGCCTCCACACCGAATTCACGTTTCATGCGGTCGACAATGATTTCCAGGTGCAGCTCGCCCATGCCGGAAATGATGGTCTGGCCCGTCTCCTCATCGGTGCGCACGCGGAATGAGGGATCTTCCTGTGCCAGGCGGTTCAGCGCAATGCCCATCTTCTCCTGGTCGGCCTTGGTCTTGGGCTCGACAGCGACGTGAATCACCGGCTCCGGAAATACCATGCGCTCAAGCGTGATGATCTTTGTGGGATCGCACAACGTATCGCCGGTAGTCGCCTCTTTCAAGCCAACCGCGGCCGCGATATCGCCCGCGTACACTTCCTTGATTTCCTCGCGCGTATTGGCATGCATCTGCAGGATGCGGCCAATGCGTTCCTTGCGGCTCTTGACCGGGTTGTAAATGGTGTCCCCCGAATTCACGACGCCGGAATAGACGCGGAAAAAAATCAGCTGGCCGACGAATGGATCGGTCATGATCTTGAAGGCAAGGCCCGCAAAAGGCGCGGCATCGCTTGCCGGACGCACATCGATTTCGCCGTTTTCCTTAACACCCTTGACCGGCAGAATGTCGACCGGTGACGGCATATAGTCGATCACCGCATCGAGCATGGCCTGCACGCCCTTGTTCTTGAACGCAGAGCCGCACAGCATCGGGAAAATTTCGCTGTTGATGGTGCGCAGACGCAGGCCTTTCTTGATCTCTTCCTCGGACAGGTCGCCGGTTTCGAGATACTTGTTCATAAGTTCTTCGCTCGCCTCAGCGGCGGATTCGACCATCTTCTCGCGCCATTCCCTGGACTCCTCGAGCATGTCCGCCGGAATATCGCGCGCTTCGAATTTCATGCCTTGGGTCGAATCATCCCAGTAGATCGCCCTCATCCTGACGAGGTCGATCACACCCTCGAACTTCTCTTCCGCGCCGATCGGCAATTGAATGGGCACGGGCACGGCCTTGAGCCGGGTCTTGATCTGGTCGTAGACGCGCATAAAATCGGCGCCGGAACGATCCATCTTGTTGACGAAAAACAGCCGCGGCACCCGGTACTTATTACCCTGGCGCCATACCGTTTCGGTTTGCGGCTGCACGCCGCCCACCGCGCACAGCACGGTACATGCGCCGTCCAGCACGCGCAGGCTACGCTCAACCTCGATCGTGAAATCGACGTGACCGGGCGTATCGATGATATTGACACGGTGTTCGGGATAGTTGCCGTCCATCCCTTTCCAGAAGCAGGTTGTCGCTGCAGACGTAATCGTGATGCCGCGTTCCTGCTCCTGCTCCATCCAGTCCATGATCGCGGTGCCGTCGTGCACTTCGCCCATCTTGTGCGATACGCCGGTGTAAAACAGCACGCGCTCGGTGGTCGTGGTTTTACCGGCATCAATGTGGGCCATGATGCCGATATTGCGATAGCGCTCGATTGGAGTTTTACGTGGCACTTGTCTGAAACCTAGAAACGGTAATGCGAAAACGCTTTGTTCGCTTCCGCCATGCGATGCACTTCTTCGCGCTTCTTCATTGCGCCGCCTCGGCCTTCCGCCGCCTCGGCCAATTCGCCCGCGAGCCGTGCGCCCATCGACTTCTCGCCACGTCCGCGCGCCGCATCGCGCAGCCAGCGCATCGCCAGCGCCATGCGCCGCACCGGGCGCACTTCCACCGGCACCTGGTAATTGGCGCCGCCGACGCGGCGGCTCTTTACCTCAACCATCGGCTTCACGTTATTGACCGCCTGGTTGAACACTTCGAGCGGGTCTTTACCGCTCTTTTTCTTGATCTGCTCCAGCGCGCCGTAAATAATGCGTTCGGCGACCGATTTCTTGCCCCGCGTCATCAGGACGTTGATGAACTTGGCGACATCCTGGCTCGAGTACTTCGGATCAGGCAGCACTTCGCGTTTCGGCACTTCTCTACGACGTGGCATTTTTAACCCAGTGTTAAATGTTGAGTGTTAAGTGTTGAGTCCAAATTCCTGAACGCCAGTTTCACGCAGTCCATTCAACACTCAACCCTAAAAATTCAAAACTCCGCTAGGCGGCCTTGGGCCGTTTAGCGCCGTACTTGGAGCGGCTCTGCTTGCGATCTTTGACGCCTGCGGTATCGAGGCTACCGCGCACGACGTGGTAGCGCACACCCGGAAGGTCTTTTACGCGACCGCCGCGGATCAGCACCACCGAGTGCTCCTGCAGGTTGTGCCCCTCGCCGCCGATATAGCCGATCACCTCGAAACCGTTGGTGAGACGCACTTTTGCAACTTTGCGCAGCGCCGAGTTCGGCTTTTTGGGCGTCGTGGTATAGACACGGGTGCAGACACCGCGTTTTTGCGGGCTGCCGGCGAGCGCAGGCACTTTGCTCTTAGTGCGGGGCGCTACCCGCGGCTTGCGTACTAATTGGTTAATCGTTGGCATAAATCTTTTATTTTCAATCAGTTAATGAAGGGCTGCCTCTGGTACTTGCCCCGCCGAAGCACGCTGAAGTGCGCGTTGCCTTGTTCCAAAAAAGTGGGGACGGCGTTGCCGCCGTCCCGGCCTAAACCTGTCGTTTTGCGCCGCCTGCCCAAACTTGAGGCAGTTTATCGGCTAAAAAGACTGTAAATTTTATGGGGTTATCGCATATTTGTCAAGCAACTTGCTCCTGGCTTTCGCTACCGGCCGCCGTCTCTTCGATAATTTCCCCACCCTCGGCCAGGCCCGGGCCCTCCGCCTGCTTGCGCCGGACCTTGTGGTAAGCCATCCCGGTGCCCGCGGGAATGAGGCGCCCGACGATCACGTTTTCCTTGAGACCGCGCAGTTCGTCGCGCTTGCCCATGATCGCGGCTTCGGTCAGCACGCGGGTAGTCTCCTGGAACGAGGCCGCCGAAATGAACGAGTCGGTCGACAACGAAGCCTTGGTGATGCCGAGCAGCATGTAATCGTAAATCGCGGGCTGCTTGCCTTCGGCCTCGACACGCTCGTTCTCCTCCAGCACATCGGCGCGTTCAAGCTGCTCGCCGGTGATGAAGCGCGTGTCACCCGGTTCAGCGATGGTCACCCGGCGCAACATCTGGCGCACGATCACCTCGATGTGCTTGTCGTTGATCTTCACACCCTGCAGACGATAGACGTCCTGAACTTCGTTGCAGATGTAGCGCGCCAGCTCCTCCACGCCGAGCAAGCGCAGAATGTCGTGCGGATCGGCCGGACCGTCAACGATGCTTTCGCCCTTGTTCACCACCTGGCCGTCGTGCGCCATCACGTGCTTGTCTTTCGTAATCAGGTACTCGTGCGCCACGCCGTCGAGATCGGTGATCACCAGACGCTGCTTGCCCTTGGTGTCTTTGCCGAACGAAACGGTGCCGGTGACTTCGGCGAGCATGCCGGCATCCTTCGGCGAACGCGCTTCGAACAGTTCCGCCACGCGCGGCAGACCGCCGGTGATATCGCGCGTTTTCGAGGTTTCCTGGGGAATGCGCGCCAGCACTTCGCCGACACCCACATCCTGACCGTCGCGCACCGTGATGATCGAGCCGATCTGGAACGTGATGTTGACCGACTGATCCGAGCCCGCCATTTTTATTTCCTGGCCCTGGGCGTCGAGCAGTTTTACCTGCGGCCGCAAACCCTTCGCCTGAATGCTGCCGCGGCGCTTGGGATCGACCACCACCAGCGTGGACAGGCCGGTAACCTCGTCGACCTGTTTCGCGACCGTCACGCCTTCCTCGACGTTCTCGAACTTGATGCGCCCGGCGTATTCGGTGACGATCGGACGAGTGTGCGGATCCCAGGTTGCCAGCACATGGCCGGCCTTGACCAACTCGCCGTCACGCGCAACCAGCGTCGCCCCGTACGGGATCTTATGCCGCTCGCGTTCGCGGCCGTTGTCGTCATTAATGACCACTTCGCCGTTACGCGAAATCGCCACCTGCTCGTTGCGCGAATTGGTGACATAACGCATGCCGGCGCTATAACGCACGACGCCGTTGGACTTGCTTTCGACCTGGCTCACTACCGCGGTACGCGAAGCCGCGCCACCGATGTGGAAAGTGCGCATCGTAAGCTGCGTGCCCGGCTCGCCGATCGATTGTGCGGCGATCACGCCCACCGCTTCGCCGACGTTGACCGGTGTGCCGCGGCCCAGATCGCGGCCATAGCACTTGGCGCACAGGCCGTAACGCGTCTCGCAGGTCAGCGGGGTGCGCACCTTGACTTCGTCGATGCCGGCAGCCTCGACTCCATCGACCACGTCCTCGTCAAGCAGCGTGTTGGCGTCGAATATCGTCTCTCCGGATTCGGGGTGAACGATGTCGGTTGCGCACACCCTGCCGAGAATGCGTTCGCGCAGGCTCTCGACCACTTCACCGCCCTCGATCAGCGCTTTCATCGACACGCCCTGGCTGGTACCGCAATCGTCTTCGGTAACTACCAGGTCCTGCGTGACGTCGACCAGCCGGCGCGTGAGATAACCCGAATTCGCGGTCTTCAAAGCGGTATCAGCAAGGCCCTTGCGCGCGCCGTGGGTCGAAATGAAGTACTGCAGCACGTTCAAGCCTTCGCGGAAGTTCGCGGTGATCGGCGTCTCGATGATCGAGCCGTCAGGCTTCGCCATCAGGCCGCGCATGCCGGCAAGCTGCCGGATCTGCGCCGCGGAACCGCGCGCACCGGAGTCGGCCATCATGTAGATGGAGTTGAACGATTCCTGCATTACCGGGTTGCCCTTCTTGTCCTTGCGCGCTACCGCTTCGCCTGTCTTGCGGTCCAGATCCATGACCGGCTCAACTCCAAGCTGCTCCATCATCGCCTTGGCGACCAGATCGCCGGCGCGGCCCCAGATGTCGACCACCTTGTTGTAGCGCTCGCCCTGAGTGACCAGGCCCGAGGTGTACTGCTTCTCGATTTCCTGGACCTCTTTTTCCGCTTCGGCGATGAGGTGGTCCTTCTGCGCCGGCACCAGCATGTCGTCAACGCAAATCGAGAGCCCCGCGCGCGTCGCCATCGAGAAGCCGGTGTACATCAGCTTGTCGGCAAAAATCACCGTCTCGCGCAACCCGCAGCGCCGGAATGCGACGTTGATTATTTTTGAAATTTCCTTTTTCTTCAATGCCTTATTAATGAGCTCGAAAGGCAGCCCGGGGGGCAGGATTTCGGACAGCAGCGCGCGGCCGACAGTCGTCTCGTAGCGCGTTACTTTTTCGCGCTTCTCGCCGTGCTTGTCGACCTCGAATTCCTTGATGCGCACCAGGATGCGCGCATTGACCTCGACATTGCCGGTGTCGTAGGCGCGTGAAACCTCGCCAACGTTGATAAACGCCGAACCTTCGCCGCGCGCGCCGACCTTCTCGCGCGTGATGTAGTAGAGCCCGAGCACGATGTCCTGCGAAGGCACGATGATCGGCTCGCCGTTGGCGGGTGACAGAATGTTGTTCGAGGACAGCATGAGTGTTCTCGCCTCCATCTGCGCCTCGAGCGAGAGCGGTACGTGCACCGCCATCTGGTCCCCGTCGAAGTCGGCGTTGAACGCGGCGCAGACCAGGGGATGCAGCTGGATCGCCTTGCCCTCGATCAGCACCGGCTCGAACGCCTGGATGCCCAAGCGGTGCAGCGTCGGCGCGCGATTCAGCATCACCGGATGCTCGCGGATCACCTCTTCCAGGATGTCCCACACGATCGGCTCTTCGGATTCCACCATGCGTTTTGCCGCCTTGATGGTGGTGGAAAGCCCCATTACTTCGAGCTTGTGAAAGATATACGGCTTGAACAGTTCCAGCGCCATCTTCTTCGGCAGGCCGCACTGATGCAGCTTCAGCTGCGGGCCGACCACGATCACTGAACGGCCGGAATAGTCGACACGCTTGCCGAGCAGGTTCTGCCGGAAACGACCACCCTTGCCTTTGATCATGTCGGCGAGCGATTTGAGCGGCCGCTTGTTGGCGCCGGTCATCGCCTTGCCACGGCGGCCGTTATCAAGCAGCGAGTCGACCGCTTCCTGCAGCATGCGCTTCTCGTTGCGCACGATGATCTCGGGCGCCTTGAGCTCCAGCAGCCGCTTCAGGCGGTTGTTGCGATTGATGACGCGGCGATAAAGATCGTTCAGATCGGAAGTCGCGAACCGCCCGCCGTCGAGCGGAACCAGCGGCCGCAATTCGGGCGGCAGCACCGGCAATACCTCCATCACCATCCAGTCGGGCTTGATGCCGGACTTGGAGAAGCCCTCAAGCACCTTGAGGCGCTTGGCGATTTTCTTGATCTTGGTGTCGGAACTGGTCGCGGCAAGCTCCGTGCGCAGCGTTTCGATCTCGTTTTTGAGGTCGAGATTGCGCAGCAGCGCGCGCACGCCCTCGGCGCCCATTGCCGCGGAAAAATCATCGCCGTATTCCTCGACCTTGGCCAGATAATCGTCCTCGGTCAGCAACTGGCAGCGCTGCAGCGGCGTCATGCCGGGATCGGTCACGACATAGGCTTCGAAATACAGCACGCGCTCGATGTCTCTCAGCGTCATGTCGAGCACCATGCCCAGACGCGACGGCAGCGATTTCAGGAACCAGATATGCGCAACGGGACTGGCGAGCTCGATATGGCCCATGCGCTCGCGGCGCACCTTGGACAACGTCACTTCGACGCCGCATTTTTCACAGATCACGCCGCGGTGCTTGAGACGCTTGTACTTGCCGCACAGACATTCATAGTCCTTGACCGGGCCGAAGATCTTGGCGCAGAACAGGCCGTCGCGCTCGGGCTTGAAGGTACGGTAATTGATGGTCTCCGGCTTTTTCACCTCGCCGTACGACCATGACCGGATTTTCTCCGGCGACGCGAGCCCGATCTTGATGGCATCGAACTCTTCTTCCTGCGTCACCTGTTTGAACAAATCAAGCAGTGCTTTCATCTTTAACTCCCGTTTGAACTCTGGGGTGTCTCAAGCAAACTATTCGGGGCGCCGGCCATCAATATCGATTGTGGTCAAGGTCGATGTCGATCGCCAGCGAGCGGATCTCCTTCACCAGCACGTTGAAAGACTCCGGCATGCCGGCTTCGATGCGGTGATCCCCCTTGACGATGGACTCGTAGACCTTGCGCCGCCCTTCGGTATCGTCCGACTTGACGGTCAGCATTTCCTGCAACGTGTAGGCGGCACCATAGGCCTCGAGCGCCCACACCTCCATCTCGCCGAAACGCTGGCCGCCGAACTGCGCCTTGCCGCCGAGCGGTTGCTGCGTGACCAGCGAGTACGGCCCGATGCTGCGCGCGTGGATCTTGTCGTCCACCAGGTGGTGCAGCTTGAGCATGTACATGGTGCCCACGGTGACGTCGTGATCGAACGGCTCGCCGGTGCGCCCGTCGAACAGCACTTGCTGACCGGTGCGATCGCGCCAGCCGAG
>CAYIRZ010000125.1:2847-8112 GCA_964365845.1 uncultured Streptomycetaceae bacterium | reverse complement strand
CTAGGTTTCCTTCTTTGTCGCGAAGTGGCGGCGATCCCATCGCAACCGGGGTGACGGCGATAGCCCTTTTTCTTTTCCTACGGGAATCACAGCGTGCGTGTGAGACATCCGCCAGCATTCCTCCGAACCACTGGTGCAGGTGTGGGTGCGTTCGCGCCAATAGGCGGATATGCGGATATCGGGCAGGTTGAGCGGGGCCTGAATTGAAAATTCTTATGGACGGATTCTAGGTCACTTCGATAGTATGTTCCAGCAGTTTCTGCAGCCACGAAATTGCAGCATACTTAGAGCGCGTTTCAAAATGAAAGATACGCGATCGCGATAATCACGCTATCGTAGCGCAGGCGTCTCGCCTGCATATAAGCCGGAGCAGACGGGGTTGTCTGCGCGACCACTCATTTTGAAACGCGCTCTTAGGCGGCGGCCGGGGTTGCCCTGCCGCCGGGGGGGCGGACAATTCTTGCGAGGAGGGATAAGACCGTGAAGATCTGGTGGCAGAGCAGCACACCCATACACCGTTTGCATGACTATCGTAATACACTGACAGCGCACCTCGAGAGCGTGAAACGTCCGGAAACGGAGATCCATGTCAACGGCGTCGATGATGGTTCCATGGATCTGCATTACAACGCGGTGGTGGCGATCAACAGTTACGGCCCGGGCGGGGTCCTGAACAAGATCATCCAGGCGGGGGAGCAGGGCTATGATGCGGTCGCGATTGGCTGCTTCCTCGACCCGGCCATGCAGGAAGCGCGGGAAATCGTGCCCATCCCGGTCTTTGGCCTGGGGGAAACCTGCATGCTGATGGCGTGCATGTACGGATACAAGTTTTCGGGCGTTGCCTTCCACGCCAAGCAGTCGCAATATTACGATCGCAAGGCTTTCGAGTACGGGCTCTCCAGCCGGCACATTCCGTTCGGAGATCTGGGCATCGATTTTAACGAGGTGCAAAAAGCCTTTTCCAATCCTGGTCAGATGACCGAAACGTTCATCAAGGAAGCACGCCGTCTGGCCGCGCAGGGAGCCGAGGTGATCCTGGCCGCGTGCGCCACGGTCAACGCGATCATCCGCAGGGAGAAAATCACCGAAGTGGACGGCGCGCTGGTGATGGATTGCAACGCGGTGTTGCTGAAAACGACGGAAGGCATGGCGGAACTGGCGCACAGCGTCGGGCTGCGGGCGAGCCGGCGGCTGCTTTACCAGCAGCCCACTCGCCAGGCGCTTGACGGCTGGATGAAGACCTACGGTTTCCGTCCGGTCCCGCAACTCAAACCTTGATACGTCAAGTTCAGAGGCGGCATGGCAATTCGTGCTATCTGCCTTTTTAGCCTCATGGTTAAAAATGAGCGAAGTCCCATGGCGCCTGTCATAATCGATAACAGGCATGAATTGTAAGTTCTTGATTTATTTGCAATAATAATATTCTTTCCAGCGCCGGTCAAATGACCGGCAGAAAAAAAGCGACCAGGAGGAATCATGTCCAGCCACAGAATGATGCGCTTGCTTGCGGTGGTTATTGCGTCATCGCCGGTTTTCGCAGCGAGCCCGCAAGCTGCGGACTATCCGGCTAAGCCTATCCGCGTGGTTGTCCCTTATGCCGCCGGCGGGCCGATGGATTTCATCGCCAGGACGCTCGGGCGGAAGATGATACCGGCCCTCGGGCAAAATATGGTGATCGACAACCGGCCCGGCGCGGGCGGGGCCCTGGGCACCGATGTCGTGGCGAAGTCGGCGCCGGATGGTTATACGATCCTGCATACCTCGTCGAGCCACGCCAGCCTGCCGGCCATTACCAAAAATCTGCCTTATGACGCGGTAAAGGATTTCGTTCCGGTCTCGCTGATCGTCAACAGCGTCGGCTTTCTGCTGGTCGCGCACCCCATTGTTCCCGCGCGCTCAGTCCAGGAGTTGATCGCCAGCGCGAAGGCGCAACCCGGTAAATACAATTACGGCTCCGGCGGGATAGGCAACGTCATGCATTTTGCCGCCGAGATCTTCAATGTCATGGCCGGCACGAAAATGACCCATGTCCCGTACAAGGGAGTGGGGCAGGCGATAACTGATCTTGTCAGTGGCCGCATAGATATTTGCTTTGGCCCGGGGACGGTGCTCGTGCCGTACGTCAAAGCGGGCAGGCTGAAAGCGCTGGGCATTACCGCGCCTAATCGCTGGAATGCACTGCCGGATGTCCCGACGGTCGATGAGTCCGGTGTCAAAGGATATTTCTTCGTGCCCTTTTACGGATTGTGGTTTCCGGCCGGCACGCCGGCGCAGCACGTGACTCGCATACAAAGCGAAGTGGCGAAAGCGTTGGAGGATACGGAAATAAAGCGCGCCTTTGCGGATCAGGGTTTTGTCCCCGTAGGCTCCACCTCAGCAGAATTTACGAAGATCATTCTGGATGAAATAGCGACGAACAAGCGTCTTGCTGCCAAAATCGGTCTCACGCCGGAGTGATGCGGCGCACGACGCTTGAGTGGGTCTGAGTAACTGGAACAATCAGAGTCTGGAAGGTACACGCTGTGTCGCAGCCACTTGACGGTATCAGAGTTCTGGAACTCGGCAATTTCATTGCCGGCCCGTTTTGCGGCATGCTCCTGGGCGACATGGGCGCGGACGTTATCAAAATTGAGCGTCCGACGAAAGGCGACCAGACCCGGGCCATGCCTCCCCTGGTCAACGGCGAAAGCGCAAGCTTCGCGGCACTCAATCGCAACAAGCGCAGCCTGGTCCTGGATTTAAAGCAGCAACAGGCGCGCGACATTGTTCTGTCACTGGTCGAAAAAAGCGATGTGTTCATCGAAAATAACCGGCCTGGCGCACTGGAAGCGATCGGTCTTGGCGCAGAGCAGGTGCGCGCGGTCAACCCGAAGATCGTGTACGTATCAGCATCCGGATTCGGCCAGACCGGACCGTATCGCCGGCGCGCGGGTGTCAACCTGATCGTAGAAGCCTTTTCCGGCACGTTATCGGTCACCGGATCACCGGGAGAGATGCCGATGCGCCCCGGGATACAGACAGCGGACATTTTCGGGGCGCTGTTTGCGACGTATGCGGCGCTGTCGGGACTGATCAGCGTGCTGCGGGATAAAGGCGGGCGGATCGCCGATGTCTCGCTGGTGGAGTCTTCGATCGCGGCGGCTGCGTGGGAGACGGCCGGGTTTCTCGCGACAGGGGTGGTTCCGGAACGGCTGGGACACCAGCATCGCCTGAATGCGCCCTATCAGCTTTTTGAGACGGAAGGCGGACATTACCTGGCGATCGGAACGCCTAACGATGAGTTGTTCAGGCGCTTCATGACGGTGCTGGGCCTGGAACACCATATCAACGACGCCCGTTTCGCGACCTATGTTCTCAGGAAGCAGAACGAGACCGACCTGCTCGGTATCGTTACACCGGCAATTCGCGCGAGAAGCGTTGACAGCCTGGAGACCTTGCTGGTGGAAGCGGGCGTGCCTTGTTCGCGCGTCAATAATTATCAGGAAGTTTTTGACAACCCCCAAATCCGCGCGCGGAACGTCACTGTGGATGTCATGCATCCGCGCATGGGGTCCACGCGCACGGTCCGCAATCCCGTCTTGTTCGATCAGGAGGGCCCCAGTATCCGAAGACCCGCGCCGATGTTGGGCGAGCATTCGGAGGAAATTCTGCGGGAACTGGGATACGGCGATGACCAGATTGACACCCTGTCGAGGACAGGCGCCGTGTTGCTGGCCCGGCAGGCAGGCAACAGTTCATCGAGTATTTAATACTTTACGGGAGAACAGTACGTGCGCATATGGAGAAGTTTACTATTCGTGCCGGCCAATCAGCGCAGGATGCTGGACAAGATCAGTTCTCTTCCTGCCGATGGCTTTATTTTCGACCTTGAGGACACGATCCCGGCTGCCGAGAAAGAGAATGCCCGGGGCATAGCCAGAGAATACATAGCCAAGACACCCGGCGACAAGAGCTGGGTGCGCGTGAACTCGCTGCCTAGCGGGTATCTCCATGAAGACCTCGTTGAATTCGTCGGCATGCCCGGGCTCGCCGGATTAGTCGTCCCGAAACAGGACACCCCGGCCGATGTCGCCGCCCTGGACCGTATGCTGACGAGCGTAGAGGTTCGCAAGGGGCTGGTACCGGGAAGCACGGCGAGCATCGTCATGATCGCGAGCGCCTCGGGCGTCCTGCTTTCTCACCAGATCATCGCGGGTGCAAAGCGTATCGAGTCTGCGATTTATGCGGGCGGCGAGGACGGGGACATGAATGTTTCCCTCGGCGCCACGTGGTCGAGCGAGGGTCCCGAGATGATGTTCGTGCGGCAATTTACCCTGGTATCGGCAAGAGCCGCCGACATCTATTGCCCGCTGGATGGCGTCTACTCGAACATCAAGGATCTCGAAGGGTTCAAGCGTGATACGGCGCTATCGAAAAGGCTGGGCTACCGCGGGCGGGCGGTCATCCATCCCTCTCAAGTCGAGGCGGCCAACCAAATCTATACGCCATCGGCGGCCGAGATCGATTACTCCACCCGTGTGATCAAAGCATTTGATGAAGCGGTCGCACGGGGAACCGCCAGTACCACGGTGGATGGCAAGCTGGTTGACGTGGCGATGGCCAAGACCGCAAAGCGGGTTCTTGATCTCGTCAAATCCATTGCCGACGACGAAAAAAGCAAATAACCAGGAGAGCGTGAGTGAGGCCTATACGTATTGCCCTGTTTGCGCCGGGAAGCAAGGACCGGGTCATGAGCAAAGCCCTGGAAAGCGGGGCCGATGCGGTCATACTCGACCTGGAGGATTCAGTACCGGTTTCAGCCAAGGCTGAAGCGCGCCTGCTGGTGTCGAAGGTGATAGCTGATGTCGCCGGGCGCAAAACCGCAGGGCCGGCCCTCTTTGTGCGCACCAACGGCGCCGCCACCGGACTGCTGGCCGATGATCTGACAGCGGTAGTGCGCACTGGCCTGGATGCCGTGCTGGTCCCCAAGGCCGAAAGCGTGGCGGAAATGCGCGCCGTGGCGGCCGACCTCGACCGGCTCGAGGCCGCGGCCGGCATGAAGGCGGGCAGCGTGGAGATCATCCTGCAGATCGAAAGCGCGCTGGGCGTCTATCACTGTTTCGATCTCATCAAGGCCTCGCCGCGGGTCACCGCCACCTGCATAGGCAGCGCGCGCGACGGCGACCTGCAGACCAGTCTCGGCTGCGCCTGGTCCATAGACGGGCCCGAACTGCTGCTCGATACGCGCGCCGCCGGCGCCTATCCGCTGGACGGCGTGTTCGCCGA
>CAYIRZ010000125.1:0-2747 GCA_964365845.1 uncultured Streptomycetaceae bacterium | reverse complement strand
TGCTGCTCGATACGCGCGCCGCCGGCGCCTATCCGCTGGACGGCGTGTTCGCCGATCTCAGCGACGAGGAAGGCCTCATCCGGGATTCGGCGCTGTCCTCCCGCATTGGCTATCTCGGCCGCACCGTGATCCATCCCAAGCAGATTGCACCGGTGCGGCAGGCGTACGCCGTTCCGGAAGCGGATATTATTTATTACCAGCAGGTGGTCAGCGAATTCGAGGCCGTGGAGAAAACGGGCGCGGCCGCCGCCATCACGGTCAACGGCAAGCTGGTGGACTACGCCATGTACCAGCGCGCCAAGCGGGTGCTGGCGCTGGCCCAACTCGATCGGTAAGGGTGAATAAGCATGGACTTTTCGTTTACCCCTGACCAAGACAGCTTGCGGACCCACCTCCAGGAATTGCTGGACGAGGTATGCCCCGCGGAGTACGCCGAGCGTTGCGACAACGAGGCGCACCCGCCGCGGGAAGCCTATGAAGCGCTGGCGAAGCATGGCTGGTTCGGCCTGATCCTGCCGCCGGAGTACGGCGGCAGCGGCGGCTCACCGATCGATCTCGCCATTCTGCTGGAAGAAACCGGCCGGCATTTCGAAGAACTGGCGATGTGGGTGTTCCGCACGCTCACCTACGGCGGCTACGCAGTCATGCAGCACGGGACGCGGGAACAGAAGGATGTGCTGCTGCCCCGGGTCGTGCGCGGCGAGATTTCCTTCTGTTTCGGTCTGACCGAGCCGCAGGCCGGTTCCGATGCCGCGGCCCTGAGCACCAAGGCCGCCGCCGTCGACGGTGGCTACGTTATCAACGGGCAGAAGGTTTTCACTTCCGGCATGGACATCAGCGACTACTGCCTGCTGGTCGCCCGCACCTCCTCCGGCGCGAAAAAGCAACAGGGCATCACCAATTTTCTGGTCGATACCCGGCTGCCCGGCATCGAGATCAAAAAGATCAAGACGCTGGGTCAGCGCGCGATCGGCACCACGCAAGTTTTTTACACCGACGTCAAAGTGCCGGCTTCCGCGGTGCTCGGCCAGGTCGACCACGGATGGGAAGCCGTGGACGCCTATCTGTGGTACGAGCGGCTGTGCCTGTCGGCCGCGCGCACCGGGGCTGCAACCGCCGCCTTCGAGTATGCGCTGGCGTATGCCAAGAGCCGCAAACAGTTCGGGCGGGCGATCGGGGAGTTCCAGGCGATCTCGCACAAGCTTGCCGACATGAAAGTGATGCTCGACATTTCCCGCACGCTGGTCTATCGCTTTGCCTGGCTGATGTCACAAGGCAAGGCGACGCGGCACGATGCGGCCGTGGTGAAGCTCTACACCGGCGAGGCCTACAAGGCGGTTTCCGACATGGGACTGCAGATCCTCGGCGGCTACGGCTATTGCATGGAATATCCGATGCAGCGGTTTTTCCGCGACTCGCGGCTCGCCACCATAGGCGCGGGCACCTCCGAAATCCAGCGCAACATCATCGCCCGCGGTCTCGGGTTGTAGGGGATACGCCATGTCTCATCCCCTGCAGGGCGTGCGCATCCTCGAGCTGGGCCAGATCATCGCCGGCACCTACGGCTCGCAAGTGCTTTCCGACATGGGGGCGGAAGTGATCAAGATCGAGGCGCCCGAGGGCGATCTCGGCCGCAATCCCTCGGTGGCGCCGTACCGCGGCCTGAGCGGGCTGTTCCTGACCTTTAACCGCAACAAGAAGAGCGTCGTGATCAATCTCAAGTCGGAGGCCGGACGCAATGTCTTCTACGATCTGGTCAAGGTGTCCGACGTCGTCATCGACAATTTCCGGCCCGGGGTGCTGGAGCGTTTGCAGATCGATTACCCGACATTGAGCCGCATCAACCCGCGCATCATTCAGTGCTCGGTCACCGGTTTCGGCACCGCCGGCGCGTACAAGGATTATCCGGCGCTCGACATCATCATCCAGGCCATCAGCGGCCACATGGCGATCACCGGGGAGCCGGGACGGCCGCCGGTGCGCGTCGGCATCCCGCTCGCCGACCTCAGCGGTGGCATTTTTTCGTGCAAGGGGATACTGGCGGCGCTGTTCGACCGCGAGCGCACCGGGCAGGGGCGGCGGGTAGAACTGTCGATGTTCGATTCGATGCTGAGCCTGCTGAGCTACATGGGCACCATGTGGCTTACCAATGGCGAGCTGCCGCAACCGCCCGGCTCGGCTCATGATTACACCGTTCCGTGGCAGGCTTTCGAGGCGAAGAATGGATATGTCGTCGTCGCCACGCGTCAGGAAGGGTTCTGGCGCAAGCTGTGTGATGTGCTGGAAGAGCCTGGCCTCGCCGATGACCCCCGTTTTGCCATCAATGCGAACCGCGTGGAAAACAGGACGCTACTGGTGCCCCACCTCGAGCGCATCTTCCGCACCCGCACGGTGGCGGACTGGCTCGAACGGTTGCGCGCCGCGGGGGTGCCCGTCGCGCCGGTCAACAATCTGGATGGCGCCTTCGCGGAGCCGCCGGTCGCGGAACGGGGGATGATCGTCGAGTACGATCACCCGGAAGTCGGGAAAGTACGTTTGCCCGGAAATCCCATCAAGATGTCGGGCGTGTCCGGGACTATTTCCAATCCGGCGCCGCGACTGGGAGAGCATACCGACGCGATTCTGAACCAGATCCTGGCCATGTCGGACGCACAGATCGCCAGTCTGCGCCAGCAGGGCGCTATCGGATAATCACGAAAGAGAGCGGATCAAGGTGCTGGAGAAGCGCGAGACATCGCGTCCCGACC
>CAYIRZ010000124.1:0-8114 GCA_964365845.1 uncultured Streptomycetaceae bacterium | reverse complement strand
GTGCGCGGGCGCTCATCGGCGGGCGCCTCGGAACGATGAACGATGAATGATGAATGATGAACGGAAAGCAGGCACTGCCACTGCCCTGGGTCCGCTGTTTTCGCTCATCGTTCCGCGTTCCGCATTCATCGTTGCCCTCACAGCTCCCCCTTCAGCGCGGCCGCAAGCACCGCGCGCTTGAGACCCGCAATGCCTGCCGTCGGCGACAGCAGCTTGGGGCAGCGCTCGGTGCAGCTCATGTGGGTGTGGCAGGCATGACAGCCGGCATCTCCCGCCACTGCCGCAAGCCGCGCCTTCTGGTTGGTGTCGCGCACATCGTTGACCAGAGTCCACGCGCGATTGAGCGCCGCCGGGCCGAGATACCCGGGATTCCACGAAACGACGTCGCACGAGCTGTAGCACACGCCACAGCCTATGCACTCGATCGCCTCATCCACCAACTTGCGCTGCGGGGAGTCGGGCAGCACGCGCGCGAAATCGTCCTGGCGCGTATGCGCTCCCTGAAAGCGGCCTTGGGCTGCCGCCCATTTGTCGAAAAACACACTCATATCGGTGACCAGATCCTTGATCACCGGCAGATGGTTGAGCGGCGCGATCTCGATGCGGTCACCATCCGCGACCTTGGCCACGTGGGTGCGGCAGGTCCAGCGTGCTTTGCCGTTGACCGTCATCGCGCACGATCCGCACATGCCGACACGGCAGGCAAAGCGGTATGACAGCGTCGAATCGAGGCTGCGCTGGATGTAAGTCACGACGTCGAGCACGGTCTGGCTCTCGAGCCGCGGCACCTCGAATTCCTGGTACCCTCCCGATTCGCCGCCGCGCCAAACTTTAACCTGTAGCATGCTTACGCCACCCCCGAAAACCAATCAGCCACAGAGTTCACAGAGAAAGCAGGAAAGACCCGACCGAACAGAGTGTGTTGAACCTCCGTGTTCTCTGTGTACCCGTCAAGCGCACCCGTCAAGCGGGTGTTGAAAAGAAGGTATTAAAAAGAATCCTCTGTGGCTATTCTTGCTGTTATGCCGACTCGTAGAGACGGGTCAGCACGAACTCGCGATGGCCGAGCGCTTCGGCAGCCGTGAGCCGGCCGTTACAGGTGCGCAGCATCACTTCCAGCAGTTCGTTGCCGGTCTGGTCGAGATTTTTCTCCCGCTGCAGCAGGCCCGTACAGTCGTAATCGATATGCTCGCTCATCGTGCGCACCGTGCGCGGATTGGCGCTGAGCTTGATCACCGGCAGAATCGGGTTGCCGATGACGTTGCCCTGGCCGGTCGGGAAGAGATGGACCACATAGCCCGCCGCAGCCAATAGCGTCACCATTTCGGCCGCGGCGGACGAGGAATCCATGAACCACAGGCCGGGCTTGGTGGGCGTCTCGGCCTTGTCGAGCACGCCGATCACCTTGCACTTCTTGCCGATTTTCTGGATGTTGCCGAGCGCTTTTTCCTCGATGGTCGTGAGGCCGCCCTCAATGTTGCCTTTGGTCGGCTGCGAGTCCGACAGGTCGTCGACTTTGTGCCGCTCGATCAGTTCCTGATAGCGGTTGAACATCGCCATGAACTGATTGCGCACTTCGGGCGTGGCACAGCGGTCGGCGACAATGTTCTCGCCGCCCGTGATCTCGGTGGTCTCGCCGAAGCACATCGTCACGCCCAGCGGTTCGAGTTTATCGAAAGCGCTGCCGACGGTGGGGTTGGAGCCGCAGCCGGAAGTCGTGTCCGATTCGCCGCACTTGGTCGACACCCACAGATCGCTGATCGGACACGCGACGCGCTGGAGTTCGGATGCCCATTGCACGTATTCCTTGGCGACCTTGGAAGCGCGCATGATGGTGTCGTGATCGCCATGCTGCTCAATGCCGAAACCCGTGACCGGCTTGCCGGTCTTGGCGATGCCGTCAACGACGCGCTTGGCCCATCCCTCTTCGATGCAGATCACTACGACGGCGGCCACGTTGGGATTCGATCCCGCACCGATCAACGTGCGGAAATGCAGATCGAGGTCGGCGCCGAACTGCAGCCGGCCGTAGGGATGCGGGATCGCTATCGCGCCCTTGATGTTGTTGGCCACCGCTTCGGCAGCGGCGTTGGACAGATCGTCGACTGGCAGGATGAGGATGTGATTGCGGACGCCGGCGCGGCCGTTCTCGCGGCGGTAGCCCCAGAATGTGGTTTTGCTGGAAATCATTGTTGAATCCTCGTGAAATGTGAAACGTGAAATGTGAAACGTCCGAGGAAAGGCGCTACGCGGTTTTGCGTTTCACCTTTCACGTTTCACTTACCAGCGTTTGGTTTTGATGTTGTGCACATGGGCATGTTCGCCGGTCTTGATGTCGGCGACGGCCTTGCCGATATCAAAGCCATACTTGATGATCGTATCGCTTTTCTTGATGTCCCTGGTGGCGACCTTGTGGCCGATGGGAATGTCGTTGGCTGCCTTGACTTTGATGGTCGAGTCGTCCTCCATCACCCAGCCGATCAGCTCTTGGCCGGCCTTGATGCCTTCGATCACGGCAACGCCCACCGTGTCTTTCTTGTCGTGAACCAGAATGTGAATCATGTCGTCTCCTTGCGGCAGTTCGTGCGAAAAATCAGGAATAGTACCGACTGTTAATTTTATTATTGGTGGCTGGTATGCTACCCACCCCGTCCCGCAAAGTCAACTATATGACCTATATGAATTCAGCAGAGGCTGGTGTTAAAATGCCGGCACGGCACAGGACGGAACTTATCTTAGCTATGGCCACTACGATGCTTGCCACAGGCAATCTCACTTTCAACCCGCTCTACAAGGAAGTCAAGATCCGCATCACCCGCCGCCTCGCCGCCGGAGAATGGAAACCGGGCGAGGCGATCCCGAGCGAATCGCGGCTGGCCGGGCAATTCAACGTGTCGATCGGCACCATACGCAAGGCGATCGACGAACTGGTGGCGGAGCGGATCCTGCTGAGACAGCAGGGACGCGGTACTTTTGTCGCAACCCACACCGAAGACCGGACCTTATTCTATTTCTTCCATATCTTCGGCAAAGACGGCAGCAGAGAACTGCCAGTCATTGAAATGCTGTCGTTCCGCAGGGGCAAGGCCGGTCCCGAAGACGAGACGCCGCTCAAGCTCGCGCGCGGCGCAAGGATTTTCCATATCCAGAACATGCTGAAGCTGTCCGGCAAGCCGGTGATCATCGACGATATCTCGGTGCCGGGAGCGCTGTTTCCCGACCTTGATGAGGATATCTTCGCCAAACGCGACGGCACCATTTACGGACTGTACCAGGCGCGTTACGGCATCAACGTCATTCGCATCAGCGAGCGCCTGTCCGCCGCCAACCTGCCGCCGCCGGTTGCCGCGCTTCTGGGCCTGCGTGTGACCGCACCGGTGCTCATGATCAGGCGTGTCGCCTACACCTACAACGACACGCCGGTGGAGTACCGCGTGAGCTGGGTCAACACCGGGAATCACGAATACCTGAGCGACCTCTGGAAGAACGAAGTGCAGTAGTCGCCGCGCTCTGACGCCCCTCTTCCTTCCCTTTTGCCTGCCCAACTGATGTCCATCATCGCGATACTGCTGCCCGATTTCGCGCTCATCGCGCTGGGCTGGGCGCTCTACCGTGGCGGCAGGTTCGGCAAAGAGTTCTGGCCGGGGCTGGAGAAGCTCGTCTATTTCGTGCTCTTCCCGACGCTGCTGTTCAAGGTCACGGCACAGGCGAAGATCGATCTGTCGGCTGCCCCCGGGTTCATCGCGACCGGTGTCGTGGCCGCTCTTGTTGCCATCGTGCTCGGGATGGCTGCACGCCGGCTGTTGCGGCTTTCCGCACCGGCATTTGCTTCGGCGTTCCAGTGCGCATTCCGCTTCAATTCCTACATCGGCTTCGCCATCGCCGACCGCGTTTACGGCGAATCCGGCATCGCGGCCTTCGCCCTGATGCAGGCCGTGATGGCGCCGCTGGTCAATGCCGTCGCTGTATGGGCGCTGGCGCGGCACGGTAACTTCGGCCTGGTCCGGGAACTGACGCGCAATCCTTTGATCATCGCCACGGTAGCCGGCTTGGCGTGGAATTTCGCCGGCATACCGCTGCCCGGCGTCGCCGGTCACACGCTGGGGCTGGTCGCGCAGGCCGCGCTGCCGCTCGGACTGATTGCCGTCGGCGCCGGCTTGCGCCTCTCCGGGGTCCGCAGCGCCGGCAGCGCCATCGGCTATTTCAGCGCAGTGAAGCTCGCGCTGCAGCCGGCAGCCGCGCTGCTGCTCGCATACGGGTTCGGATTGAGCGGGGTGTTCTTCAGTGTGGCGGTCATTTTTGCCGCGCTGCCCGCCTCCCCGTCGTCTTACATCCTCGCAACGCGCATGGGGGGCGACGGGGAACTCGTCGCCAGGATACTTGCCGTGCAGATCCTCGCGGCTGCCGTTACGCTGCCGCTATGGCTGTACGTGATCGGTCTATAGTTTTTTCAGCTCGCGGCGGACAAGTTCAAGCTGCGCCGTGTCCTTCGAATTTCTGATGAGCCATTCGAACTGCGCGCGCGCATCGTCCTTGTAGCCGGCGCGCGCCAGATTGAGCGCGGCCAGCAGGCGCGCCTGCAGGGCCAGGGTGTCGGGAGGGCGTCCGTCCGCAAGCAGCGCCGAGCGCAGGTAGTAATCCGCGGCGACCGGCGGCTGACCGCCGCTTTCGCGGATGCGGCCCAGAGCGAACAGCACGGAGCGCTGTTGTGCCGCACCGACCCGCGGCAGCAGCGCTTCGAACAATTCGTTGGCGAGATCGGGCTTCCCGGCATCAAGCATCTCCTGCACCAATGCCACGCTACGCTGTGCGAGCTCGGCGGGCAGCATTTTTCCGGCATCGATGACGCTTTTGAGCGCCGTTGCGGCACGCTCCATCATGCCGGCACGCAGCGCCGCCGTCGCGATGCGGAGCTGCCACTCCTCGGCGCCGGTATTGGGCGGCGTATTCAAACCTTCCCAGAAACGCAGCGCGGCCGCCGGCAGATTCCGGACCTCGGCAATGGCGCCGAGCAGATAGCGCACCTGATTGTCGATGGCGTCAACCTCAAGGCCGGCATGCTGGAACAGCCGCAGCGCCGCCAGTTCGCGTTTGTCGGATTGCAGGGAAAAAACGATCTGCAGCTGCGCGTTGTGACGCGTCTCGCGCGCCTGCCCCCGCTGCGCAAGATGAGCGAAAAGCGCCCGGGCAACAAAAGGCTGGGTGCCGAGGCGGCGCGCGGCGAAATCCATCCAGGTGACGTCGTCCCCCATCAACAGCTGGCTCTGGTTGCTGATTTCCTGCGCCACGGCAAGATAAACCTGCCACAGCTCCTGCGCCTGCGCCGCCAGTCGCTGCGCCTGCTTGGCGTCGGCAAGCTGCAATATGTTTTCGAGGGACTCGATCTGCAGCGCGCGGTTTTTCTGCTGCGCCGCCGCCTGCGTCAACACCTGCCAGTAGCCGATGCTGTTGCCTTTGGCGAGCTGGGCGCGCGCCTGGGCGACTGCCGTGTCCGCGGAAACAAGATCGGCCCCGAGCCGCAACCGCAGTTTCACCGGGTTTGCATCATCCAGGCTACCGAGCCAGTTGACCGCCTCTTTCGCCATGCCGAGTTCGAGCAGGGCCTCCACGAAACGTGTCGCCGTGCCGCGTTCGAGCGGCTTGTAGTCTTGCTGGTAGCGCAGCATGCTGCGAAATGCGTCATCGCCTTTCTTGTCGGCGGCCTGGCTTTCGATCACCAGCAGGCGGAGTTCCTTCAGCTCGCCGGCCGACGGGCCGAGTTGCCACAGCACCCGTGCGGCATACTGCTGCGCCAGCGCGCCCTGAGCGGTCGCGCTGGCGGCGCGGGCGGCCAATGACAGGGCCTCGCGCAGCGGCGCGGCGGGCATGCCCGCAGGCAGTGCGGCGGCACGCTGAAGCACATCGGCGTAGCGGTTGAGCTGGAACAGAAGATTGAAGCGCAGCATTTCCCATTCCGCCCAGCGCGGCGCCGCGGCATCGCGCGGTTGTGATTGCTCGACGCGATTCAATGCCAGCTGCGGCGCACCCGCGCTGGCAAGCCGCCGCGCGATATCCAGCGTGTCAGGCCCCTCCGCGGCAAACGCTCCCGACACCCAGAGCAAAAGGATAAACAGCAGTTTTCGCATCAGCGTATTCTATCTCCGGGCTCTAAAGCCGCGGGCATAAAAAAAGGCGGCCAGCGCCGCCTTTTTCAGGAGCCACGGTGCGCTTACTCCTGCGCCTGGCCTTCCGCCACCGCGGCATCGGCTACCACCTCGGCATCACCGGCTGCGGCCTCGACACCACGGCCTGTCAGCTTTTCCTTGATGCGCGCGGCCTTGCCGGAACGCTGACGCAGATAGTAGAGCTTGGAGCGTCCGACGTCGCCGCGGCGTTTGACCTCGATGCTGGCGATCAGCGGGGAATAGGTCTGGAACGTCCGCTCGACGCCCTCGCCCGAGGAAATCTTGCGCACGATGAATGCGGAATTGAGGCCGCGGTTGCGCTTGCCGATCACCACGCCTTCGTAGGCCTGGACGCGCTTGCGCTCGCCTTCCACCACGTTGACGCTGACAATCACGGTGTCGCCCGCCGCGAAATCGGGGATTTTCTTGCCGAGCCGCTTGATCTCTTCCTGCTCGAGCTGCTTGATGATATCCATGGTCATGCTCCTTGCACTTCTTTCTTGAAATCTTCCAGTAGCGTCCGCTCTTCATCCGTCAGCGCACGCCGCCCCAGCAAATCCGGCCGCCGCTGCCATGTCCGGCCCAGCGCCTGCTTCAGGCGCCAGCGGTTGATCTCGGCGTGGTTGCCCGAGAGCAGCACCGGCGGCACCGCTTCACCCTCAAATACTTCCGGCCGCGTGTAGTGCGGGTAATCCAGCAAACCGTTGACGAATGAATCCTGGTTCGCCGACTCGGCATCGCCCAGCACACCCGGCATCTGCCGCACCACGCAATCCATCACCACCATCGCGGCAAGTTCCCCGCCTGAGAGCACATAGTCGCCGATCGAAATCTCGTCGTCGACATTGCGCCGCATCAGGCGCTCGTCCACGCCCTCGTAACGCCCGGCCAGCAACACCAGCCCCTGCGCCCGCGACAACTCCATCACCAGCCGGTGATCGAGCGGCCGGCCCTGAGGCGACAGATAAATCACGCGCGGGTTTTTCACGCCCGAGCTTTTCTGCCGCTGGCGCGCCGCCGAAATCGCCTTCTCCAGCGGCTCCGCCATCATCACCATGCCGGGACCGCCGCCATACGGCCGGTCGTCCACGGTGCGGTAGCTGTTGGCGGCGAAATCCCGCGGATTCCACAGCACCAGCTGGTACAGCCCCCGGTCCCGCGCCCGGCCCGTCACACCACAGTCGGTGACGGCATCAAACATCGCCGGGAACAGCGTAACCACGTCAAATTGGAGCATCAGTACTCTGCGCTCCAATTCACCCTGATCACGCCGGCGGCGAGATCGACGGTCTTGATCACGTCCGCAATGAACGGGATCAGCCGTTCGCCCTTACCTTCACCCTCGCCCTCACCTTGTACCACCAGCACGTCATTCGCGCCGGTCTCCATGACCCGGATCACCTGGCCGAAATCCTGCGCTTCACTGTTCACCACCCTGAGCCCGATCAGATCGGCCCAGTAAAATTCGTTTGCTGCGGTCTGCGGAAATGCTTCCCGCGGTATTGCAACCAGCTGGCCCCGATACAGCATTGCCGCCTCGCGGTCCTCGCAATTCTTGAGCTTGGCCACGACGACGCGTCCCTGGGCCTGCGACTGCTCAGGCTCATGCTCCTGCCAATCACCATCGTGCCCCAGCCACCATGCACCGTATGCGGTTAGGCTTTTCGTCTCCGCGGTGAACGGCTGAATCTTGATCCAGCCCTTGACGCCAAACGGGGCCACAATCCGCCCCATCGCCACCAGTTTCTCAGGCGGCTTCAGAGCCTGCAACACCATGAAACGCGCGATGCGCTGGCACGATTTTGGCTCAGGACGCGAAGCGGGGCACGCCGCTTAGACGAACTAAGCAAGTGGCTCGCGACAAAGTCATGGGCCAAAACTCGTGCCAGCCCGAAGGGTTGCGGCCAGAATCGGCGCTGGCTTTGTCGCTCGGCTTGCCAATATCGACAT